>JAGTVG010000372.1 GCA_018224645.1 Cyclobacteriaceae bacterium | reverse complement strand
ATGGCCGAATGGGAAATAGGTGTTTCAGGTGATGATTTTCAGAATCCTTTTGCGCCGCCCAGGAAAAAGCCGCATCCGATGCCTCCGTTCGAATATAACCGTGAGGCTGAGGTACTGAGGGATGCTGCGACCAGGTTGGGGCTGCATCCATTTCCGATTCCCATGCTACGGAATTCCATCACTTATCATGGCCGGGCCGCCTGTATCCGTAACCGGACCTGCTGTGGATTTGCCTGTCCGGTGGATGGGAAGAACGGGACACAGAATACCACCATTCCGGAAGCCATCAAGACCGGGAATTGTGAGCTGAAGACAAATTGTAAAGTAACTGAGATTTTGATCGATGATCACGGCCGGGCCAGGGGTGTCAGGTATTTCGATGTTCAGGATAAAGCCAGGGAGGCCGTAGCCGATGTGGTGGTGATTGCTGCATCAGCCATTGAATCTGCCCGGTTATTGCTGAATTCAAAATCGAAAATGTTTCCTGATGGTGCAGGAAATAATTATGACTGGGTAGGCCGTAATCTCCAGGGTCATGCCTATACGGGAGCCTTTGGATTGTTTGATTTTGACATCCTGGATTATGTGGGTCCGGGGGCCAGCATTGCCTTATGTGACTATAATCATCACAACCAGGGTGTAATCGGAGGTGGTCTTCTGGCAAATGAATTCAACCGTCTGCCATATCTATATACTGGTATCCGTCCGCCCGGCGCAAAACGATGGGGTAAAATGCATAAGGATTTTCAACGGTTTACCTATTTAAGGAACAGCCAGGTGGTGGGACCTATTCAGGAAATGCCTGTTTTTGAGTCTCGAGTTCAGCTTGATCCGGAGGTCAGAGACCACTGGGGAATGCCTGTCCCGGTTTTGTCCGGAGAACGTCATCCCCTGGATTTTGAACATTGCAAATTTCTTTCAGCACGTGCTGAAGAGATCCTCAGGGAGGCAGGAGCTGTTGAAACGTGGCAATCCATCGGGGGGAAGGGAGGACCCAGCGGCGGGCAACACCAGATGGGTACCGTCAGAATGGGCGGAGATAAAAAAACATCCGTGGTGAATAAATTCGGCCAGGTGCATGAAATTGACAACCTTTTCGTTGCCGACGGGAGTGTGTTTGTTACCGGTGGAGGCTTCAACCCGGTGCTCACCATCATGGCCATTGGCTACTGGGTTGGCGATTACATTGTTCAAAGCTGGAAAGGTACCGGATTAAAATCATAGACGATGAAAGGAATATTTATTTTTCTCGTTATTCCAGTTACTGTCCTGATCATTTCTTTTTTTGGCTTTTATGCCTTCTGGAACCAGGCCGATCCTGTTACTACCTGCGCCAGTTGCCATGAAATCACCCCTTCTGTATCTACCATGCAATCAGCCGCACACCGTGAAATAAAATGTTTTGAATGTCATGGTACCGCCCTCGAAAACGGGATCCATAGCCTGAAAGAAAAGGCCAACATGGTTGTGGCTCATCTTTCAGAAGAAAAATGGAATACAGACATCCGGATGACTGAAACCCAGGTGCTGGAAGTTATGGAAAGATGTGCAAACTGTCACCAGTCAGAATATACAAAATGGAAATCAGGCCGTCATTCGACCACCTATGCAAATATTTTCCTGAATCCTGTGCATAATTCAGTGGAAAGGCTTTATTGGGACTGTTTCCGTTGTCATGGTATGTTTTATGAATCGGACATTTATAATCTTGTAACTCCGGTTTCCACCCAGGGACCGTGGGAGCTGAAAAATCCTGAGAAAGCAGAACAACCTGCCATTCCCTGCCTTAGCTGTCATCAGGTTCATACGCAAAACGAACCTTATCAGTCGCTGGCCCATATACAATCACCGAATGATATACCGGATAGAAATCCTGCCTTTGGATTGTATCTCCGTTCGGATCATATGTTCCTTCGCGCTGATTTTCTCCCCGTCCCTGACATGAATTCAAAGGGTATACCGGTAAAATTCTCCAAGGATCCATCACAGGTTTTATGTGTCCAATGCCATGCACCGGGTGCTTTTCATGGGATTGGCACGAATGACGACAGGACGCCAACCGGAGTTCATGAAGGTCTGAATTGTAAATCCTGCCATGAACCTCATTCCAATAATCCGAAAAATTCCTGCAGTACCTGTCATCCTGCCATTTCAAACTGTGGCCTGGACGTCGAAACCATGAATACAACCTACTCCAGTCCAGCGAGCATGCATAATATACATTTTGTTTCCTGCGAAGATTGTCATGGAGAAAAACCCGGAAATTAACAGCTTTCCAGACACGAAATAATGATCCATTGAAACATATTCATGCCATCGCTCAAAGTCATGGGATGAATATGATGCCTTTTCCTCCTGGAGTCATCTTTCTCCAACCAGAGTATTAATCAGATCATCAAAAGGCTGGTTTACATCGCGGTCAACAATGCCGAACCCTCCCTTATAATCCCAGTTCGCCCAGGCAATTCCATTCTTTTCCAGGATATATCGCATGTCTCTATACCACTGCATCCTGGATCCTTCATTGATGGTCGGCAAGGCACCCCATTCCCCACAATATAAAGGTAATCCGTATTGAGCAGCTTTCCTGATCGGCTGAAACATCAGTGCTTCCAGCGAATCCCGGGTATAGTATTTCTGCTCATTCTTTATCCGCGCATACAATTCTTCTTCCAAACCTTCCAGGTCTTCATCTTTCACGGTCAGCCCCGGATAATTTACCGGGCCTTCATATTCGGCTATCCCGGTCCAGCTGGCTTTATAATGGGTAACGATAAACGGGATATAATAATGAAAACTCAGGATGATATGAGGGTCGTTTTCGGGGACACGGAGGTCATCAAAAGTATGAACCGACTGCCACTGATTCGAGCCGATCACAACCTTACGGTCAGGTTCATTCTCACGTACCACGGCCAGAGCTTTTTCAACAAGTACATTCCATTCTTCCGGATCATCGGCTACTGGTTCATTCATGAGTTCATAGGCGACAAGCCCGTTTGGATACCTGATCAATTCCTCCGATAAATCACGCCAGCAATTAAAAAATTGTTCCTGAGCAGCCGGATCGGTCCATAACGGTTTTTCATCCTCATTGAAATGGTGTGAACGGAGAATGTGCAGGTCCACCACAACACGGAGCTGATTTTCAGCGGCCCATTGAATGCCATTATGCAGCAATTCAAAAGCTTCCGGCTCCTTATTGCCCAGCGAATCCCACATCTGTTCCTCATCAATCGGGATCCTGATATGATCATAGCCGATGCCGGCAATAAAATCTATGTCTTCCTTCTGAATGAAATTCCTCCGCTCCTCACCTCTGCGCCTGCTCTGGGATAACCAGTGACTGATGTTTACACCACGGTTGATTTCATATTCCTCGTTTTCAAAAGTTCGTGTTGTTTCCTGTCCTGAGGACTCTTGATCTGGATTACATCCAAAACTTCCAATAAAAATTACCAGTATCAGCGCAGGACGAAAAAGATGAGTGCTGTTCATGAAGTAAAAAATTAGTCTTTTCATCGTTAAAATTTTTTTTCGGAAATATAAACAAATTATAAGGATTTCCGCAATTCAGCCCGATGACAAATTCCCGCTGGATGTCTCAATTAACACTTAATTGGTCTTTTTTTATTATCTTGAGCGCCAATTCTCAGATATGCAGTCATCCCAAAGGATCCCTTTTATTCAAACAGAAGACGCCTGGGCAATAATCATTGGTCTGGTCATTCTCATAGCAGGAATTATCCTGTTTTTCACCTCTGTCCCTGAAAATTATAAATCTCTTCACAATACGTATCATGAAATAATGTCAATGGAAAGCCAGCATGCCCCATTTAAGACCGTGGAATGGCATCTGGCCTATCGGGAACAACAGCGCCTCAGATCGGATAAAACCCCCATGGGAATATTCCTCGATAAGTTTACCGGGAGGCTCCATTCATGGTCGAATAACCCTTTATCTTCATTTTACCACACGGAATCTTCCGCCGGTATCAGCGATCCTGAAAAGGAAAAACTGCAGCACGTCATTTTGGAAGCAGAGCAGCAACAGGTTGTTGCGCAAATGATTGAAACCGAAGCCAGAAATGCAGATTACGTGATCAGCTGATTTCATTTAATCAGGTCCATTCCCAGGTAACCCGGAAGCCGGTGCCATGGGGAATATCTCAAAGGGGGATCCGGGATGATACCCCTGCGAGTGAAACTTCATGCACACACCTGGCATGCTCTATCTAAAAGAATTTTTTCATCAAGTATAATGATCACCAGGAATGGATATAGAAAAATGAGACGCCTGACCGGCAAGTTTTTTTAATGGTTTTT
>JAGTVG010000371.1 GCA_018224645.1 Cyclobacteriaceae bacterium | reverse complement strand
CGCGAATATTATGAATAATCGGAGTTAAAACTTGATGATTCCGCCTTCCACGCGTCCCTGAAAATTTTTTCAGCATTGATCCGGTAGATTTTATCGACGACAGATTTTGGCAAGCCCAGACCCTGTACCGGTTGATCCAGCTCCGGTACGGTAAATATTTCATCTGTGCTGAAATATTTCCAGTCCATTCGCCATCTTTCGTTCATGTATTTTTTCAATTCCAGGGGATTTGTATCCGATAATTGCTGGAAATCTGCTCCATAAAGGATCCGGTCCTGGTAACGTACGAAAAAGTCCCTGATTTTCTTCCGGTCCTTTTGGGATTGATACTGTAAATGACTGATTCTTTCCGCCAGATCGACAGAAGCATTTGGATAACGGTCGAGGAATCTGCCTATTTCAACCACGCTCCACTCCAGGCTTGCCAGATGAGCGCCTATAAAGGTAAGTCCGGGATTTTTATCGAGCATTTTATCACGGGCTTCCATCTGCTGTTCATAGGAAGGGAACTCCGGATGCCGGTACATATGATATTCCGGATGTTCACTGAAATAATTCATATCATTTTTAACCGTCATCTGATCCAATGGCAACCAGCAATTTTTGGGTTCGCCGGTATGGCTAATCAGCACTTTGCCCTGATCTTTGATAAACCGGAATATATCATCGAATTTCGGATCATCAAGCATGATCAGGTTGCCCTCCCTGTCGCGGGCATCCATCCCGATGTTTTTCCAGACTTTAACACCGACGGCGCCATGATTAAAATCCTCTTTCAGCTGATTAATAATCCTGCCAGCCCAGCCTGGTCCATCCCAGCCATCCAGTGTAAATGCTGTACTGAAGATGAAAATATCCGGATGATCCCGGTAATGCTTAATCCTTACCCTCAGCTGTTCGGATATCGGGGGATATTCGGGCACCACATCCACCGCCATCACCATCAATCTGAAATTGTTGGCCCGTGCTTCATCGATCATCCAGGTGGCTTCAGTATTGATGTGGGCGTGAACATCAATTTTGAGAACCCCGCTGAAATCGTCCATTGTATAAAAATTCATTTTTTCGTCTGAGTGTTTTTTATCGCTGTTGTCTGTACAATTCAGGTGATTCATCAACAGGATAAAAATTAAAAATTTAATTTTCATTCTATGATTGTTAATAATTCATTGACGAGCAGGAACTGGTTATTAAAAGGCATTTTTTCTTCCTCATCGTCCATTATCCGTTTTGTCAGCAGTTCCGGATCATCCTGCGATTCCATTGCTTTTGCCCATTCAACATATATATTACCGGGTTCTTCCGATTCAATTTTCTGAAGTAGGTTACGGGCATCCTTCTCCCTGTTTAACTTTTTCAGGGCTTTCATCCGTAAATAGAACGAAGTACTTCCATTTCTACCATCAGGAATTTCACCTTCAGCCACTTTTTGATAATATAACCCGGCTTCCGGGTTCTTTCCCGTTTTTTCATAACCATAGGCTATCATGAAGTTTTCAAGTGTTTCATCCACATCGTAAGGTCTTCCGGCTCCGAGGTTAAGAGGCCATTGTTTGGCTTTCTCAGCAAGATTAATGGCATTTTTATATTTTTTTTGTTTTAATGCCTCGAATGATGCCCGTATACAGGCTTCATGATAAATATTTCTTCCTTCATTGGCCCCTTCATAGGGTAATACGACAAATGAATCCAGAAAATCAAGACATTTATCATATTCTCCGGATTTCAGGAGAGCTATGCCATAGCTGATCCCCAATATGGCCATTTCAGGCCGGGTATCGAGTGTATTCTTTGCCAGCCGGGCAGCTTCTGTAAATTTATTTTCCGCCAGGAAAAGATTGATCCTCGCCAGATTCACCCGCCAGTCAGCAGGATCAAGAGCCGCTGCTTTATCAACCGCCTCCTTTTTTACAACCGGATCATCTTCAAACAATGTTGCTTTTGCCAGATAAAAAGGAGCATAATCGGGAATCGTTCCGCATTGTTGCATTAAATTTCTGGCTTCATTCTGCAGGCCTTTTTTCCAGTATATCAATGACTTATAATATTTCAATTTCCAGTCATCTTCCGTTTTTATCAGATTTTCCAGCACAGAAAATGTTTCTTCCCTGAAAGGAAATACAAAATCAGGAGATTTTACAAGGGCTTTGTCAAGCCATTCTTCACGTTGTCCTTCATCCAGGAAGGCCAGCCATAGTAATATGGTTACATGATCAGGTGCCGCTTTCAGAATGGTTATACTTTCCTGCGGAAATCCAAGTTCAAAGTATCTGATCGCCAGATCGAGGTAGGACTGATATACCAGCTCATTGGTGATCAGTTTTTCCAGTATCTCCATTTCCTCCCCACCCCTGAGGATCTTTTCAAAGGCTACAAATGGGCTGGTCTCTTCAAGTTCATAGATCCTGGATAGGATATGATCTGATAATTCCGGATCATTGACCTGGCGGGAAACAACCGCCATGATCTCCAGCGCCGCCATGTTGTTCTGATTATAGGTAATGGCCTTTCGTGCATAATCGATGGCTTTCTGAAAATCTTTCTCCGCCAGATACAATTCAGCCAGTTCGGTATAGGCTGCCGTCCGGTAGGCCGTACTTTGAGCCGCAATGGAAAATCCACTTTTCGCGTCGGCAGAATTGCCAAGTTTTTTCTGGATCAGTCCATAATAATAGTTCGCTTCGCCATCATACGTGTCGATAGAAAGAGAATTTAAAATCGGATCCAGACCCTTTTTGTATTCCATCTGCCTGTAAAAGCTTAGACCGAGCCGGTTCAAGGCGGGAGCATAAGCCGGATCTTTTTCCAGGCTGCGAAAATAATATTCCTGTGCCCTGACAAAAGCATTTTCCCGCATATAGGATTGCTGTTTTTCAAGTTCAACCCCGAGGGTGTAAAGACCGGTGGCTGAATTCCAGTCGAATTCCTGGTTTGGCTCAAGAGGTCTTTCCACGATCCTGTCCTCTTCCTCCGATGAATAATATAAAAGCTGATTTCCCAGTTCAATGGTGAAATTTTCACCGGATCCTATTTCCACCTCCGATACAAAAAGGTTCAATGGCTTCAGGTCAACCTGGTCGTCTATGATGACGTGGTCATTTGATTTCACCACCAGATTTTCCTTTAAATCCTGCAGTGCACTCAACAAAATTTCAACAGAACGATCCTTTTTGACTACATTCAACACACCATATCTTGAAGCAGTGACCATACCCCTTGTTTTTTTCAGAGGGAACCATATTTCCCGCATAACATCGGCATCATGCGGGAAAAAATCCCTGTGTTTAAATGGTGTTTTTGTGCTCTGCTCCATGGCCTGGTTAAATAATTTACCGGATTGGAATTCAATATACTGCCCCTTATTATCCGTCAGAAGATCTTCCCAGATCATTCCCTGCTGTGAAAGTCCCCACAACCAGAGTTTTTTACCTGGTCGTTCATCATAATCGCATAAATGTCCAAAACCGAACTCATCATCATGCCAGTACCCCCCTATAAAATCAGTATAGGCATTCAACACATGGTAGGATTTATAGGATCCGAAATCATTATTCTCATAAAAAGATATATTTCGTCCATTTTCCACCGGCCAGTCCCCCACATCTCCGTCATGCCCGATATAATGGGTGCCGGGATATATAAATTCAAGGTTGCCGGCTGTTTTCGCAGCTGCATTCATAAAATGGTAATAGGTTACCGGGATTGAACCTGTATTGAAAAACGAAGCGATGGTCTCCACAAAGGCTTTATCCTTCTGAAGATTTACTTCCACATTCCATCTCGTACCTGTATGATGATCGAGGGCACCGATAACGCAGGATACACTTCCATCTATATTTTCCTTGAGCACATAATCCTGTGGAGTGGCACATGTGGAAGTGTGGCTCATAATTCCAAAATTATATTCCAGTCCTCCCGATGTCCAGGGGCCGCGTAAAGCGACATCTCTGAATTTCACGACATCATTATAATACAGAAATTCCCCACCTGTTGATTTTTCAACAGCCCCCCAGATCTTCCCGCCAATTTCCGGCGTTATAAACACCTTGATATACTCATTCTCCATGATCACCATATTCCATTCCTTCTGTTCAGCCTTATTGGTGTATCCGTCAAACCGGCAATAAGGATAACTTTTATCAATATCAGGGACCGGACTCGGATCGGAAAACATGTAGGTGGTCATGTTCACCTTTTGTTCATATATCCTGGCATTTTGTGCTGACAGAAACATATTCAAGGTGCATATTATCAGCATGGACAAAATAAATGTTTTCATAGGATAAGATTTTATTATTCTGAAAATCATTGTTATTCGTTCTTTTCTTGAAGCTTTTCAATGGCTCCGGCTATTTTTTCGCGTACTTCAAGTATCTTTTCCGGCTGATCCGGAAACATGATGGTGTTTTCGAGGGTCTCCCTGACTTCCGGCGGATATTTTTTTAACATATAATTTTCGACCTTTAACAGTTGACTCATCGAATTAAGTTCGATCTTGTCGATTACCTGGTCGGTTTTTTTGAGAAGTTCATCAAGGATAAACAAATATTCATAGTCTTCCATACTATCACGGAAGATCTCCAGCCGGATGGAGGGCAATGGCCAGCCATCTGGTCCCGGATAAATGAGTTGGCCTTCCCCGTTGTAGTGATGATAGGTGCGGGAATCCCATCCTGTATTTGGCCATTTTTCACTCATTGGTTTCCCTTCCTTCACATTCCGCCAGAAATAATTGGTGCTCCAGTGTTCAAAGCCGTCTACGCCATACATCCAGCAATACCAGGCTATAGCCCGTTGATAAATCGCCGGACGGTCTATATAAAAATTCGGCGCTATTCCCCTGGCCAGTGTACAGAAATAAGTCCATATTTCACCTCCGGCGGCCTGTGTTTCAGGAGATTCTATGATCCTCCAAGGCGCCCAGATATCGATCAGCCCATTCAGCCCGTATTGTTTACTTTGATCCTCCCAGAATGAATATGGCCCCCCTTCCGCAAAAAGCTGCAGCCTGAGGCCTGCGTCTATCTCACGGATCCGCTCCGCCCTGCTTTTAACCCCTTTCCATTCCAGCGAAGTAGGTTCATCCCATAGTTCAATCAATGCCTTATCCATCCAGCCTTTATCCCTCAGGAATTCCGCATATGCTGAGATAAAATCGTATACTTTTTCTGCCTCTTCGGGTTCATAAGGCCCCTTTTTCATCTGAATGATGGAAAAACGGCTCAACCCTCTTTCCATGCAAAAGTCCAGGATCTTTTCTACCTGACTGAAATCATATTTACCCGATGCATCCGGTGTCAGGGAAATATAATTTGTACCTGCCGAACCGGGATTCATCCGGTTTTTCAACAGAAGATCACAGAACCGTAAATACCATTCAATCGGATACTCCTCCAGGTTATAAAAACCTGCCATATATTCAAGATTATCCCAGGAATGGGTTTTAAGATGGCTTTCAACCGGAAGTCCGAAATCCCAGACGCGGAATTGAATGTATAAGGTCTGCGAATTCCCATCTGAAGAAGTTACGTTTGCTTCTCCACTGTAAATGCCGGCCGGTGTATCCCTGGGAACGAATACGGTTATCCAGAATGGCTGACAACGCAATGATCCGGGTATTGAAAAGGGGCCTTTAACGGGGATCAGCGGATCGGGATGCCAGCCTTTATCGGCGACATAAGCAGCCTGCCAGTCAATATAATTATAGCCAACCGATGATATGTTGATATGATCACCGGATATGCGTGAACCTCCACTGCTGACAAGGTCATTTACTTTTACGGTGACATTAATTTCCTGGCCAAAAGGCAGGACAACCAGCTGGAATGATTCGTATTCATTACGGGCAGCTGATAAATTAATGTGGTTATTAAGCATACCGGGGAAGGCCTGATCCCTCCGGAGTTTGAGAACAGCCGGAGCAGCTGTCAACCCGAAAGCGGATTTTTCCTGGTAATCCATTAATGAACTCCAGTGAACCTTGTGCATATATTGATCAACCTTATTCTCCAGGTCATCTATCTGTTCTGAAAGACCGTTCCATTTTTTATTTTGCCATGCCTGGTCCAGGTTTTCCTTCAAAATTTCAAGATCTTCTGACAATACTTCTGCTTCCCTCTTTAAATTTTCCGTTATCTCCGTATGTTTCCCCGCAAAAGCAGCAGTTGTTTCTCCAAGTTTCAATCTGATATGATCAATTTTTTCGGAATTTGGTTCCAGGACAAACCAGAATCCACGATTCCGGAGTAGTACCTCCCCTGCCTCATCCCGGCACGTGCTTGTTGCATAGTAGCTTCCTTCGGCAGGTAAATTAAAAGAAAGTTCCTTTTGATGATTGCCAGGCGGAACCGGTATCCGGTAGTTAAACCGCAGGGGCTCACCACGCAATAACAATTCCATATCCGAACTTGCCCCCTGCCCGGTTTGGTTGATGAACTGAGGTTTACCTTTAAATGGAATCAGCTCAATTTCACACATAACTTCCATATTTTCCTTTCCGGAATTAATGACTTCAAAATTGAAAATGTTAT
>JAGTVG010000370.1 GCA_018224645.1 Cyclobacteriaceae bacterium | reverse complement strand
TAAAGAAAGTATCGGGCCTTGAACCGGATATCATCGGTTTTGGAACGCCTGGAACCATAGATGCTGAGAGCGGACTGATCAAGAACAGCAACAGCATCTGTTATAACGGGAAGCCCTTGCAGGATGATCTCGGAGATCAACTCGGGATACCGGTAATCCTGGAAAATGATGCCAATTGTTTTGCCCTGGCCGAAACCCATTTTGGTATCGTTAGGGAAATAGATCCCGGGGCATCGGTGGTATTCGGGATCATCATGGGTACCGGTGTCGGGGGAGGGATCGTAGTGGAAGGACAAGTGATCAAGGGTAAACATGGGATCGGGGGTGAATGGGGGCATAATTACCTGGATGGATCAGGCGGTAAATGTTATTGCGGGAGGACTGGATGTGTCGAGACAGTCTTGTCGGGTCCGGCACTGGAAAAATATTATTTCAGGGCATCGGGAATAGAAAAAAAACTTCCTGAAATCTATCGGGATTATGCAAAAGAAAAAAAGTACGCTGTATTGACCATGGACAGACTTGTCCATTTTTTTGGCAAGGCCGTAGCTGTGGTGATCAATATCATTGATCCCGATGTAATCGTGATCGGTGGTGGACTGGGGAACATGGAAATTTTATATACCCGAGGAAAAGAAGAACTGAGAAAATATATTTTTAATCACAGCGTTTTCTGTAAAATAGTACGTCCGAAATTAGGAGATAGTGCAGGGGTCTTTGGTGCTGCTGCGTTGGGCATGAAAGTCTGAATCTCCCTTTAGGAATTATTTTTTATTAAGATCATTTTAAACTTGATATTTTTCAAGAATTTTTATTGCTTAGCAGAGTTATTTTGGGGTTATTTGTCATAATTTTCAAGGGAAGGAGCTATGAAATCAAAAGTTACAGGTGGATTTTTTTTGGTTGTATTGTTAACAGCCGCAATTGTTTTTTATCTCGTTCAGAAAACCCCCGCACCTGCATCCATAGGAAGATCGGCTGATACGGTCAGGGTGATCGCAGCTGATACGATGCCTGCTGCCCCACCGAAAATTATATATGGTATCAATATCGATTCCCTCGATGTAATTGAAAATGTGATCCGGCCTAACCAGTTCCTGGGCGAGATCCTTTCTAAACACAATGTGTCGGACAGGGAAATCCATGAACTATCCCAGAAATCCAGAGAAGTACATGATGTCAGGAAACTGGTTTCCAGGAAAAAATATACCCTTCTATGTTCCAGGGACAGTATTCAGAAAGTTCAATACATGATCTATGAACCCAGCAACACCGAATATGTGATCTATAAGATTAAGGACAGTATTGAAGTCTTAAGGCAGGTGAGAAAAATTGATACCATAAGAAGCCAGGCGGCCGGGATCATCGAATCATCATTGTGGGAAACAATGACGAATGCGGGCACCGATCCCTTATTGATTCATGCCTTGTCTGAAGTTTTTGCCTGGCAGGTAGATTTTTACCGGGTACAGAAGGGGGATAAATTCAAGGTTATCTATGAAAAGCTGCTGGTTGAGGACCAGCCTGTCGGGATCGGTAAAATTATCGGGGCATATTTCAATCATTTTGGCAATGATTATTATGCCATTTACTTCGACCAGGGGAATGGCATCAGTTATTTCGATGAAAAAGGACAGAGCTTGCAGAAACAGTTCCTCAGGGCCCCTTTGAAATATAACAGGATCAGTTCAAGATATACACGACGCCGGTTTCATCCGGTGCTTAAGCGATATAAAGCCCATCTTGGAACGGACTATGCCGCACCAACCGGAACACCGATCCGGTCTGTTGGCGATGGTATCGTGGAGGAGGCCAGGTATGCCAAGTACAATGGAAGGTATGTCAAGGTCCGGCATAACAGTGTTTACACAACTCAATATCTGCACATGTCTGGTTTTGCCAGTGGCATCCGGAAAGGAGCGAGGATCAAGCAGGGCCAGGTGATCGGTTATGTTGGTAGTACAGGGCTTGCCAATGGACCGCATCTCTGTTTCAGGTTCTGGAAAAACGGCCAGCAGGTCGATGCCCTTAAGGTGGAACTTCCTCCCTCCGAACCTGTTACAGAAAAATATAAAGCAGCCTATGAGGTGATAAAGGAAGCGATCATCAGCAATCTCAATAAAATTGATTATTCCACCGGGGAGGAAGAAACCTTAGCTACTTCAAAACAGTTATAACCGATAAGCAGCAAATCCATACCCCTCATACGTTGAAGATTATTTTTTCAGTTCTGTTGATTGTCCTTTTCCCGGTTGTCACACATGGTCAGAAAGTAGCCCTGGTACTTAGTGGCGGTGGCGCAAAAGGCCTTGCCCATGTAAGTATATTAAAGGAACTTGAAAAACAAAATATTCCGATCGATTACGTGATAGGGACTTCGATGGGAGCAGTAATAGGTGGTTTTTATGCAGCCGGATATTCTCCTGAAGAAATTGAAGAGATCGTTATATCCCGGGATTTTCAGCATTGGATAAACGGCCAGGCCGGGAATTATTATAATTATCATTTCGTCAGCAAGGATCCTGATCCAACATTTTTCAGCATTGGCCTCGATGTAAAAGAATCCATATCTGCTTCTTTTAAAAATACAATCTCCAATGATGCCATCATTAATTATAAACTTTCTGAATTTCTTGCCCAGGCATCCCAGATTTCCGGTAATAATTTTGACAGTTTATTTGTCCCCTTCCGGGCTGTGGCTTCCGAAATATTCACGCAGCAGGAAATTGTGCTTAAACATGGTCTGCTGGCAGAAGCGGTTAGAGCTTCCATGGCAGTTCCTTTTTTTTATAATCCTATCCGGGTCGACAATGACATGTTGCTTTTCGATGGTGGCATTTACAACAATTTCCCGGTGGATGTGGCCAGAAATGAGTTTGATCCGGATATCATTATCGGGGTGAATGTATCCACCCCGGTATTCACAGAATATCCATACGACGAAGATGAAAAACTGGTCAATGGAAGCCTGTTCATGTATTTATTGAATAAATCCAACCCGGCCCTTCTCCTCGCGGCAGATATATATATAGAGCCGGTACTGAGAGGTATGTCCGGAGCAGATTTTTCAAAAGTCGTTTCCCTGCTGGATAGCGGTCAGGCTGCCATCGTAAAAAAAATGCCGGAGATCAGGGAAAAAATCGAAAGAAGGATTGATCCTGAAGAAAGGCAGAATATGAGGACTGCATTTAATAGTAAATCAGCCGATTTAAAGATAAGCAGTATTCAATTCAGAGGATTCGATCCCAAACAATCCATTTACCTCGGCAATCTCTTTCAATTACAGAAAAAAAATGACCTGGATATCGAAGATATCAGGATGGGCTATTATAAACTGGCTGCCGAAGATTACTTTAACAGAATCTATCCCAAATTGTATTATGATAAAACGGATTCAAGTTTTATTTTCGAATTGCAGGGGGGCAGCGACAATTCATTTAAGATAGATTTCGGCGGCTATATCACTTCAAAGAATTTTTCAGAGCTTTTCCTTGGATTCCGTTT
Source organism: Cyclobacteriaceae bacterium (assembly GCA_018224645.1). Classification (GTDB taxonomy): domain Bacteria; phylum Bacteroidota; class Bacteroidia; order Cytophagales; family Cyclobacteriaceae; genus JAGTVG01. The sequence goes on along the minus strand of JAGTVG010000370.1, from coordinate 462 downwards.
CAATAGTTTTAAAAAATACCTGGCAGAACATGCCATTCATGTGTTTACGGGAAGTTTTTATCAATCGGTCAACTATTATTCCAGATTCAACATTCCCGGAAAGAGGCTTTTTTATATCGAACCGAAATTAATCTATAATAATTGGGATTTTCTTGATATTTCGGATATTCTGCTGCAGGAAAATTCACAATCCTATCTGGTTCAGCAGAATGATCTGCAGGCAGGAGTCAATATCGGCCTGCCGGTTGGCACCAGGTATAAACTTGTCTTACAGGGATTCTATCTGAATAATGGTGACCATTTCAGCAATACACGTGAAGTACAGTCTTCTGATATCTTCGATGAATTGAAATTTGATGGTGTCAGAAGCGGGATGATCCTTTCAAAAAATTCCCTGAACAGAATATTATACCCCAGTGAAGGAGAAAGCTTCGAAATGGAAGCCTCTGTTTTTTATGGCAG
>JAGTVG010000369.1 GCA_018224645.1 Cyclobacteriaceae bacterium | reverse complement strand
TTAAAATATCTGTTATTTTTTATCCCTGTTTTGTTTTTCAGTCAATGTCAGGCACCGGAAGAGGAGGCCGTAAGTGAGGATACTTCACCTGTTCTATCCCTTCCGGCACTCCAAACATCGGCTTCACCCAGAAATGTGATTTTTATTCTCAGCGATGATCACCGGTATGATTTTATGGGATTTACTGGCAAAGTGCCCTGGTTAAAGACTCCCGGCATGGACAAAATGGCAATGGAAGGTGCACATATTCGTAATGCCTTTGTGACCACTGCCCTTTGTTCTCCCAGCCGGGCTTCCATTCTGACAGGATTGTATTCACATAAACATACGGTTGTCGATAACCAGGCTCCGGTACCTGAAGACCTTATTTTTTTCCCGCAGTACCTTCAGAAAGCCGGATATCAGACTGCTTTTTTCGGGAAATGGCATATGGGAGATGATTCTGATGATCCAAAACCCGGCTTTGATCACTGGGAGAGTTTCAGGGGTCAGGGCAACTACTACCAGCCAACTTTAAATATTAACGGGGAAAGGATCTCCTATGATTCTGCCACTTATATTACGGATCTATTGACTGATCATGCCATTGAATGGCTGGGTGCCCTGGATACCACCAAATCGTTTTTCATGTATTTATCCCATAAGGCGGTGCATGCCATGTTTGAACCCGCAAAACGGCATGAGGCCATGTACGAGGATGACAAGATCATCTATCCCCCTTCATATTATCTGACCGCAGGGGATGAATATATAGAACATCTGATCCCGCAATGGGTAAAGGAGCAACGGAACAGCTGGCATGGCGTGGATGATATGTATCACGGGGCCTATGAATTCGAAACTTTTTTTAAAGCGTATTGTAAATCACTGACTGGCCTCGATGAAAGCGTTAGTGCTGTATTAAATTTTGTTGAAAATTCCGGATTACTTGATAATACGGTCGTGATCTATATGGGGGATAATGGGTTTTCCTTTGGTGAGCATGGCCTGATCGATAAACGGCATGCGTATGAAGAATCCTGGCGGGTGCCAATGCTGGCCTGGGCACCGGGAATGATCAAACCGAACACAAAAGTCATAAACCTGGTTCAGAATATTGACATTGCTCCCACCATACTTGAACTCGCGGGATTATCCAAACCTGCCCACATGGATGGCGCCTCCTTTCTGCCGTTACTGAATGAGGCGGAAACGGTTCCATGGCGTGATAAGATCTTTTATGAATATTACTGGGAATATGCTTTTCCCCAAACCCCGACAGTACATGCGGTCAGGAATGGCCGTTATAAATTTATCCGGTATCATGGGATATGGGACATCAATGAATTGTATGACCTGCAGGAGGATCCCTGGGAGATGAATAATTTGATCAAAAGTCCCGAACATCAGGAAATGATCCAGCAAATGCTGGATGAACTCTGGACTTGGCTGGAGGAAACAGGCGGAATGCAGATCCCCTTAAAAAGAACGATGCATAAAAAGCTGGATAACCGCTATAAAGGTTATTTTTAAAAACTTTCATGAAATTCAAGGCCGTTTCGGACTTCAATGAATTCCGCGGCTGTGAAATCCGGAACGGGGAAACAGGATCTCGCAATGACCAAAAATGTCAGGCCAATATTTAACCCGAAAAATTCATAAATTTTTCCTGCCTGCGGCAGGCAGGCGCCCGGAGGGCCGTCCCGATATCATCTGGAGGAGGGTTAACCCCGTCACGTATTTAATTGAATATAATTAAGTTACATACAATTGGTATTCCATTTTAAAAATAATTTATGTTATGAATAATCGGGGTTAAACGGTTGAATTTAGAATTGTTAATTAATATGCGCATAAGGATTTTATCTGAAAATCAGCTTTGGAGACCACATCTAAGTCTCCCGAACACCTTTTTGTATAATTGACTGGCCTTATTCCGGCCTTTCTGCAGAAACTGTTCCGCCCTTTGAGGGGTACGGACATGGTCAGGCTGGAGGTCCGGTTCTTTTCCAGAAATCAGTTCAATTTTAAATTCATTAAGGCGGCTTTGTTTTATAAATTACCGGCGTTTCAGCACTTTGATTAATTTAAGAAAGAGCGTATTGTTTTCAATTATAGAGAGGATATCTTCCCGCCATCGACGGGAAGGCTGACCCCGGTAATGTATCCTGCGGATGGTGAAGCCAGAAAAGCGGCGGCATAGGCCGTTTCTGCCGGATTGGCCAGTCTGCCGGCAGGGATCTCTTTTTTTGCCTTTTCCGAAAATTCCTCCTTCGTTATTCCTGATTCCTTTGCTTTTTTTTCAAACAGCGAATCGAGGCGGGACGTATCCGTAAATCCGGGCAGAATATTGTTCACTGTAATTCCGTATGGCGCCAGTTCGTTCGACAGTGTTTTTGCCCAGCTGGCAACGGCTCCGCGAATTGTATTGGATACGCCAAGCCCGGGAATCGGCACCTTTACGGAGGTTGAGATAATATTGATGATCCGGCCATATCCTTCTTTTTTCATTCCGGGAACGAGTTGCTGGACGATCTGTTGGTTATTGATCAGATGTGCCGTAAAACCCCTGATGAAATCCTCTGCATCCGCATCGATGATCGCGCCCGGAGGAGGCCCGCCTGTGTTATTGACCAGGATATGATAGGTACGGCCTTCCCGGATCCTGCCGGTAATGGCCGTTATAACTTCCTCAGGATTAAAAAAATCCGCGATCAGGATGTCATGATTCTGTGACCTGGTTTTATCGAGTTCGTTCAGAACAGACATGAGTTTGACTTTATCCCGTGAAAACAAGGTTACATTGGCGCCCAGTACAGCCAGTTCCAGGGCGATGGCCTTCCCGATCCCCTGGCTGCTGCCGCAAACAATGGCATTTTTACCCGTAAGGTCTAAATTCATCTGTATTCAGTTTTTCTCCATTTAATATTTAAGGAAAATTAAAAAACGAAAAATTTGCGGAAAGAACAATCCGTAACACGTATTTATCAGCCATTTTCAGTTTCCCGCATTCACCAGCACGTCTTCACCACAATTCACCAAAGCGACTTCAAGGGCCCAGCTAGTAAATGCTGAAAAATTAAAGTCAAGGTACCGGCTGCCCGCACTGGCTGCCTGCGGATCCCTGATATTTTTTTCCAGCACCTTATGCATGGTGGGTACCAGCGGACACGCCTTATCCCCGATCAGCTGCAGGGACCGGGCAGCATACAGGGCCAGCCAGGGCCGGTCATCCTGAACCCAGTGATCCAGGACGGCCAGGGCATTCTCACAATGATCCGCCGCACAGAGTGTTTCCGCAGCAGCAATCTGAACCACCGGTGAGGGATCCTCCAGCAATCCTTCCAGCAGGGCAATAGATTTTTCAGCGGCGGCCAGGTCATTCCTCAGGGCGGTGACACCCCAGAATCTGACACCTGAATCATCACTATGGATGGCTTCCTCGATTTCCGGTATCGAACCCATTCCAACAAGTTCGGCAGCAGCCAGTATTTTCCCTATATCATACCGGCTGCTGTCCTGTGCCATTTCATAGGTCGTGGTATCTTCAGCCCTGATACGGTATTCCGGTTCGAAAAGAAATCCGACATCCCTTGTTTCAATGATCCAGCTTTTCAGCTGTTCATGGAGATAGTCCCTGATCTCCCTGTAATTCCTGTCCCTGGCAAGGTTATTCAGTTCAAAGGGATCGTTTTTCAGATTGTACAGTTCTTCTACAGGTTTGTGCTGCCATAATTTCAAGGTTTCGTCCGGAAGTTCATTGGCAAGATATAATTTTCTCAATTCCCTGAAACTTATTTTACTGTCAGAAAAAATATAGCCGGGCTGGATATACGGAAGGTATGGCAGGTAATGCCTGATGTATATGTAATCCCTGGCAAGTACCGCCCTTGAAATTTCGTACATATCATCGGCCCGGCTTCTGGCACCGTAAACATATTTCCGTGGGCGATCCACACTGTCTCCGAGAAATTTTTTGCCCTGCATATAACCGGGGGGCTCTATTCCGGCCAGGTTAAGGACGGTCGGGGCAAAATCCACAAAACTTATCATGTCATCGGAAGAATTTCCTGCCCGCGTCTTCGAAAAATGTTGATAAGCCGGCGGCAGATATATGATCAGGGGAACCTGCAAGCCTGTACTGTACAACCATCTTTTATAACGGGGAAGGCCAAAACCATGGTCCGAGAAGAAAAAAATAATGGTATTTTCCATAAGTCCATCTTCCCGGAGGGCATCCAGAATTTTGCCTGCCTCGACATCCATATCAGAAACAAGATCGTAATAATGAGCCCATATCCGGCGCATCTCAGGAGTATCCGGAAAATATGGAGGCAGATTCGCCTTATCCGGATCATGGAAAAGACTATCCGGAAGATCCTCTACAGCCCGCTGGTACGCGTCCTCATTGTTGCCGGGACCTTCATGTGTGCTGCCGATATTCAGGAATGAAAAAAACGGTTGATCCCCATTTCGTTTTCTCCAGGGGAAAGGGTCCTGTTCCCAGTAATCCCAAATCCCGGTGGGATCAAAATTATAATCCGTTTTGCCATAATTCGTAACAAAATATCCTGATTCCTTCAGATAAACCGGAAAGGTTTTAATAAAATCAGGTTTTTTAACCTCAGTCCTAAGATGTTGGGTTCCAAGGGATGTGGCATAAAGCCCTGTGATCAGGCAGGATCTTGAAGGGGCACAAATGGGTGCGGTCGCATAGGCATAATCATATCGGATAGCCCGGGCCGCAAAACTATCGAGGTTTGGAGTTTTTGCATAATCATCACCATAACAGCCAAGTGCCGGACTGATGTCCTCGGTTACGATCCAGAGTATATTCGGAGGAGGTTTTTCTGATGTTTCCGATTCCCATGAACAACGGCTCATGGAAACTGCTACGGAAATAATGAAAAATGAAAACAGCAGGTATTTAGGAAAGTACTCTTTTTTCATTTTTGAACCGGGCGAAAATAATATACTGTAAAAGTATGAATATATCCCCGACTACCCAACCAGGAACTGCCTGAAAAATGATCCTTCACCAGAAATATTATTTAATAGATCTTAAGCGGCCGGATAAAGGACTAAATTTTTATTCGATATACGCTTTTATTCCAAACCGGAAGTTTTGCGGCATACCCGGACGCAACCCGGCGGGTCGCCTTGATACTTCATGAACCTGGTCAAACAGGTTGAAGATACCGCCGTATATTTCCAGAAATTTTGCGATCCTGTAATTTGCTGAAACATCGCAGATGAAATAACGGTTGATTTTTTCATGCGGGGGTATCTCATCCTGTCCGGCCACTGTGCGCATATCACCTACATATTTGGAACTGAAATCAACCATGATCCTTTTATAATAATAACCCATATTTACGGCAAACTGATGGGCCGGTACGTACGGAAGGAAGTCTCCCTTACTCACGGTACCCCATGGCTCGTATTCACTTTCAAAATCATTTTCGAAGGTTGCATGGGTGTAGGTGTATTGAAATGTAAGGGGAAGGCTGAATCCTGAACGGAATATTCCTGCCAGATCGTAAGTCATTTCATGTTCAAGTCCATAAATCAGGCTCTCCCCTCCGTTGAACTGATCCACCGTGCCACTACCCCCTGTTGCTGCCAGATCTGCCCCGAGGAGGTTGTCGTAATCATTTAAATATGCCGTGGTAACGACTTTCCAGTAGGAATTGCCGTACCGTATCCCCGATTCAAAATTATTGCTGGTTTCCGGATATGTTTCTTTCTGTGCACCGGGAGGCGAAAAACCCTTGTGAACCCCTATAAAACCTGAAAGTTCTGAATTGAACTGATAATCGACCCCTATTCCCGGTATAAACACATCAAGTCTGTTTTCACTGACGGTAAGATCATTTCCTGTCCTTTCAGGATCATTTTTACCATAATTTTTATCGATGAAACTGATATTCTCATACCTCAGCCCGGCCGTAATCAGAAACTTATTGAAATTAAGTTCATACTGGATAAAGGTTGACAATGCATCTGCATCCAACAGTTTGTTGCTATCGGTTCCTGGCACACCCTTTTCTGTCATCTGCATGTTACCATCGTTCATCCGGTATAAGTCAACCCACTGAAACCTGTCCATCTGATCCTGATGAAACCTGATCCCCATTTCAATTTCATGAGCCACCAGCGGGGTACTGAATTTCAATCCCACGATGGATTCGATCCCCTGGGCATAATAATTCCGGTTATTCGCCTTGACTGCCAGCGCCTCTGCAAAATCGCTTGATGATCCTTTTATGATGGATAATTCCTCTGTGTAAACTTCAGGTTCAACTAAAATGTCAGCGATCCCGGTAAATGAACCATCAGCCGAACCTTTAACTTTATCGAGCTTATACCAGTTCCTGTAAAACTCGTTCCTGTAAACCGTGGTCGTAATATCCAGGAATTTTAATGGCTGGATAAGGTGTCTGAAATGCCATTGGGTATGCCGGCTGTCCATATTATCCACCTGGGATCCTGCATAACGCCGGAAGGGAGTCTGTTCAAAATCTTCACCGGTCAGTCCCAGATAGGTTTCATTTGAATTTTCCCGGGTCCTGCCAATTTTGAAGTTCAGGGCCTGGTATATCCTGGCATCGGGATCGGTATTTATCCGGCCCTTTACGATATAATCTTCCTTTGAAAATCCCGTATTTCCCCCGTTATCGAGGTCTTTGAAACCATCGCTGTCGAGCAGAAAGGATTCGACCAGGATCCCCCCATTTTTAAAAGTTTTGCCTGCTCCGGCGAAAATATTCCGGTACCCGTAACTCCCGCCGATGATGTTGACCCTGGCCATATAATCATCCGGAAGAAAGGAAGATAAGAAATTTATCGCTCCGCCTGTCGTATTGGGGCCGTATTTGATCTGTGAGGATCCTTTTCTTACTTCTATTCCTGACATACGGCCTGCCGAAGGGAAATAATAGGCTGCCGGAGCCGCATAGGCGGCGGGAGCCATGAGAATACCGTCTTCCATAATGGTGATCTTTGAACTTCTTTCCACCCCTGTTCCCCGCATTCCGATATTTGGACGGAGTCCGAAGCCATCCTCCTCCTGGATGATAATTCCAGGAATATTCCTCAATATTCTGTTGACATCTGTATTGTTGAACCGGCTTAACTCCTTCTGAGAAATAAAATGGGCAGAGCCGGGGATTTTATCGATCCGCGAGGAACCGCCAATGAGTGAAACCCTGCTCACGATCACACCTTCAAGCACTTCAATGGATTCAGCCATTTCATAATACAACTCTTCCGTTTCATACGGCTGTATTACAACTTCCTCCTCAATGGGTATATAACCAATGGCAGAAATTTTTAAACGGTAGGTCCCTGCCTGGATGTTATCAATGGAAAATTTTCCGCCTCCATCCGAAAAATTTCCATGTTCTGTCCCTTCCAGGTAAATATTTACCCCCGGGATGCCGGTATTTTTTGATTTGTCTGTAATTTTTCCCATGATACGGCCATGATCTGCATGCACATGAATGATGCTGACGATCAAAAAAATAAATATCCCTGTAAAAGTTTTCATACATTCATTGTTTAAAGCGAAAAATCGCGGTAAAATTATATTTATTTAGACTAAATACAAATAAATAAAAAGATAACTTTGAAAAATATGATATGGATCATGTTTAGGACATTGGCTCAGAAAAAACCGGGGAATGGATGTTTGGAAAATCAGGGATTGTATCTAAAATGAAAATCAAAGAGGGACAGAAGGAGGACCTGTCTGCCCCTCAGTTAATTAACCAAGCATACCCTATGAGTTTACTTTTTTATTTCAATCTACATTATCATGCAGGAATTTATTATTCCCCAGGATCTGATTCTCATCATTCAGGTTATACCGGGAAACTTCATGTTCCGATGAATGGGGGACCTCCTCGAGCTTTACTTTTTTCCGCAAGTACGCAGGAACATCCCAGCGTTCCTTGTATTCATCGTCACTGATCGAATAATTTTTAACTTTGGATAGCTTCTCGGACCGTTCCCTGGCCTGTTTCAGAAGTTGATTTCTTTTTTCTTCAAGAATGAGTTTTTCCTGATCGATCCCGGAAATCTCTTCCGTGGATTCTTCCGGCGCCACCCTGTTCCCGTCCAGCCTGAACATGACTTTTTCAGGCTTCCTTTCCTCGGTTTTCACTTCCTTTTCAGGCTTTTCAAACTGATACCCTTGTTTTTCTTTTTCCGGTGTAATTTCCGTGTCAGGAACTACTTCCTCCTGTCTCTTTTCATGCAATAATTCCTCGTCAAACAATCTGATCTGTTTACTGGATTCCAGGTCGATCACTTTTTTCTTCTCCCTTAGCTTAGTGCCATAATTGCCTGCCTTGAATCCCGTAGCGATCACGGTTACATTGATGGATTCCTGAAGATCAGGATCAACGCCATGACCGAAGATCACTTCGGCTTCATCTCCGGCTTCCTCCTGGATATAATTGGTGATATCCGTTAATTCGTCCATTTGAAGTTCTGCATGTTCTCCGGAAGTGATTGAAAGGAGAATCTTCTTCGCACCATGGATATCCGTATTGTTCAATAATGGGGAAGCGATAGCCTGCTGGGCGGCCTTCAGAGCACGTTCCTCACCGGAAATGGTGGCGGATCCCATCACAGCGGCACCGGAATCCTTCATGACCGTCTTGACATCTTCAAAATCCACATTGACATATCCGGAAACGGTTATGATTTCCGCAATCCCTTTGGCCGCGGTGGTCAGAATGTTGTCGGCTTCCGCAAATGCCTTGGTGACTGGAAGATTGCCATATATCTCCCTGAGTTTATCATTCAGGATGACCAGGACCGTATCACAATTCTCTTTCAGTTCAAGGATCCCCTCTTCTGCAATGGATGATTTTTTGAGGCCCTCAAATTTAAAGGGATGGGTAACGATGCCTACCGTGAGGATATCCAGATCCTTGGCGATACGGGCAATCACGGGAGCTGCACCGGTTCCCGTACCACCTCCCATCCCGGCAGTGATGAATACCATTTTAGTATTATCACTCAGCAGATCCCTGATCTCTTCCTTGCTTTCAAGGGCGGCGTTTCTCCCAACTTCAGGATTTGCCCCTGCCCCAAGCCCTTCGGTAAGATTTGTACCGATCTGCAGCTTGTTGGGAATTGGGCTGCTTTGCAAAGCCTGAACATCCGTGTTGCAGACGATGAACTCTACACCCTTGATTCCCTGGTTATACATGTGATTTACGGCATTGCTGCCGCCTCCACCGATCCCGATCACCTTGATGATAGACTTATGGTGGGCTGGAATGTCAAATTGATAATTGCTCATAGTTATGTCCTCCATGTTGATTTCTTGTTTAATAATCCTGCCTGTCATCAACATCGTCGATCAACAGACCTTTGGTTTTTTCAATGATCTTCTTAAAGAATTCACCGCCGGGTTGTTTTTTATCTTTTCTGAACTTATTGCCATTTATTTCCATGGCCCCCTGTGTACGCATATACCTGTTTTCCCTTTCGTCAAGCGCCTTGTAACCGGACAGTACCAGTCCAACAGATGTGGCATACATCGGACTTTTAGCCGCATCCACTTTGCTTCTTCCCAGGTGCTCATTAGGGTAACCGATCCGGGTATCGATGCCTGTCATGTATTCCACAAGCTGTTTGAGGCACGATAACTGGGCCCCCCCACCGGTCAGGATTATCCCGCCTGCCAGTTTTTCCTCGAATCCCGAAGTAATGATCTCTGCATGTATCAGTTCTATGATCTCCTGCATCCTTGCCTCGATGATATGCGCGAGGTTCTTGATCGATATTTCCTTGGGAGCCCGGTTCTTCAATCCGGGAATGGATACGATCTCATTGGGATTGGCTTCTTCTGCAATGGCTTTACCAAATTTGGTCTTCAATAATTCGGCCTGGTGATTCATCACCATACAACCCTGTTTAATGTCTGTGGTAAGTATGTTGCCTCCGAATGGGATCACCGCTGTGTGGCGGATGATGTTTTCATGGAAAATGGCTATATCTGTTGTTCCGCCTCCGATATCCACCAGGCAAACTCCTGCTTCCTTTTCCTCCTCACTCAATACGGCCAGGGATGAGGCAAGCGGTTCAAGTATCAGATTTTCGATTTCCAGGTTAGCCCTTTTTACACATTTATTTACATTATTGATCGCGTTCGTCTGGGCGGTGATTACATGAAAATCGGCCTCCAGCCTGACCCCGGACATACCCACCGGATCCTTGATCCCATCTTCAAAATCCACATAATAATCCTGGGGCATCACATGAATGATCTCGCTGCCCGGAGGGGTTACGGTCCGGTACATGTCATTGGTCAGCCTGTTTATGTCTTCGATGGTGATTTCATCATCAGAGGAGTTCCTTGTAATTCCTCCGTGCTGGATCGAACTTTTGATATGCTGACCAGCAATGCCGACATTCACGACACGGATATTGATCCCCGACTGATCTTCCGCCTCCCGGATGGCTGACTCAATCCCATACACCGTTTTATCGATGTTGGTGACAAGCCCGCGGACAACTCCATCCGATACGGCCTTGCCCATTCCAAGCACTTCAAGTTTTCCATATTCATTCTTCCTGCCGACTATCGCACAGATTTTTGTTGTGCCAATATCAAGCCCAACGATAATTTTATCTTTTTCCATTGCATTAATTTATTTATTCACAGACAATTTGATCTTTAAATTCAATGTTAACCCGGGTGTAGTGATTCCACCCTTTATAAGGCAGTATTTTCTTGTAGAATACTTTCAGCTTAAGAAATTTTTCTTCTATGGACACGGGTTTGCCAAATTCAATATATTGTTTGGTCACCTGCGGGAATAAGGTGATATACCCAGCCCGGTCAATATCGATCTGGGCAATCTGAGCCTTCCAGAATTCATCATCATGGATGTACATAATGAGGTCGAATATTTTCTGATAGGTTGAATCGTACCTGATATTTTCTCCGGGCATATGATTAAGAAAATCCCCGCTCAGCAACAGTACACGGGATGTATATTTTTCTGATGTCGGCATGATCTTTCCGGATTCGCATATATAAAAATCATTATTCCCGTTATGCATGAACCTGGCAACCGGAATATTCAGCCTGACATCCACAATTACCTGACCCCTCAGATTGGTATATGCCTGGGCATCTGCAACATATTTGTTCGACCTGATCCTTTTTTCAATGGATTTTAAATCTATCTTGTCGTATAGTGTGCCGATCAGCACTTCATTGTTATGATCGGTGACCAACTGGTGCACCTCTTCCTTATCCAGGAAATAATTTGTACCATTATCATAAACCATGATGGATATCTCATGACATAGCTTTTCTCCCTGCTTATTTTCAACAAAAGCGATCATACTGAAAGCCAGGATCACCATGACCGACAGTTTGATTTCCTTTTTTATTTTATGAAGGAATTTCATACTTCTCTTTTAAAAGGTTCATTATCGGTAACACAAGCTGATCGATATCTCCGGCCCCGATCGTAACCAGCACTTCCACATCCCGCTGTTTGAGGAGTTCAAAAAGCCCCTCTCTGGTCGATTTCGTTTTATCTGCCGATTTGATCTTCTCAAATATGAGATCGGAACTTACCCCCGGCAGCGGTTTTTCCCTGGCGGGATAGATATCGAGCAGGATCACTTCATCCGCCAGGTCGAGGGTTTCCCCGAAACTTTTTGCAAAATCCCTGGTTCTTGTAAACAGATGGGGCTGGAATATGGCTGTGATTTTCTGTTCTGGGAATATGCTCCTGACCGAATGAAGGAATGCCCTGATCTCTTCAGGATGATGGGCATAATCATCGATGAACACCAAATTATCGGAATAAAGAATGTATTCAAAACGTCTCCTGATCCCCCTGAAGGTTGACAGGGCTGATTTTATGATATCCTCCCTGATATCCAGCAGCAGGCCGACGGTAATGGCTGCCACTGCGTTTTCAATATTATGATATCCGGGGAAAGCGTATGGGATATTTTCAATAACCGTTTCCGGACACACGTAATTGAACCGGGTTTCCTCCTTCTCGATCCGTACATTTTCAGCCCTCACCGGATTGTTTTTCAGGCTGTATTCCTTGATCTGCACATGCTGGTTTGAGGGGCTCAGTATTTCATTTTTCAGGTTCTTCCTGATGATCAGGAACCCATTTTTCTTCACATGGTTCACAAATTCCGAATAACTGGATTTCATCTCAACCTCATCGCCGTATATATCGAGGTGGTCAGGGTCAAGTGCTGTAATGACGGCAATATCGGGTCTCAGTGTGAGGAAGGAACGGTCGTATTCATCTGCCTCCACAATGACTTTCAGAGTGCGATCCTCCGGATTTTCATTGATGATCAGGTTGCTTTGGTAATTGGTGGCAATACCACCGAGAAATGCCACTGAATTGAGATTGGCTTCCTTTACGATATGGGCGATCAAGGTACTCGTTGTGGTTTTCCCATGGGTGCCTGCGATGGCTATCGTAAAATGGTTCCTGGTAATCGTTCCCAGCACTTCCGATCTTTTTTTGACTTGAAACTGGTTCTGCCGGAAATAGCAGAAAATTGTCTGATCCGGTGGAATAGCTGGCGTAAAGATGACCAGGGTTTCCGGATCCTGTTGTTTAAATGTTTCCGGAATTGATTGAACCTGGTCTTCATAGGATATTTCCATGCCTTCAGATTCCAGCTGCTGACAGAGGGATGTACGTGTACGGTCATATCCGGCGATGGTTTTCCCCTGCTTTTTAAACCAGCGGGCCAGGGCGCTCATGCCGATCCCGCCGATGCCAACAAAATAGATCCTATGTATATTTTCTAAATTCAATTCAATAAAGTTTCAATTTCCCTGAGAATCCTGTCCGTTGCGTCTGGTATGGCCAGTTTGGCGATGTTTTTGCCCAGCCTTGCCCGCATTCCATGATCATTCAACAGGTTGATCGCTTTGGGAACCATATGTTCAACAGCTTCACCATCCGTCACCAGGAGGGCTGCTTCCACTTCCACAAGGGCTTTTGCATTTTTTGTCTGATGGTCCTCTGCCACATTGGGTGAAGGGACAAACAATACCGGTTTACCGGCGATACAAAGTTCCGATATGGAAAGGGCTCCGGCCCTGGCGACCACTGCATCGGCCACCGCATAGGCCAGGTCAATTTCTTTTAAAAACTCGAAGGTCCTGATATTGCTGAGATCATATCCTTTTAGTTTCTGCTGAAAATCATCATAATATATTCTTCCGATCTGCCAGATGAGCTGGATCTCCTCATCGATGATCCTCTGCAGATGATTGAATACGGCATGGTTTATAGTTCTAGCGCCAAGGCTTCCCCCCATCACGAACAGTGTGCGCCTGTTTTTTTCAAACCCAAAAAAATCATATCCTTTTTTAATCCGACCGGAGATTTCACTGATATCCTTCCTGACGGGGTTCCCAGTGACAACAATTTTGTCACTGGGAAAAAACTTCTCCATCCCTCCATATGCAACACAAATTCGATTCACTTTTCTGGCAAGTAGCTTGTTTGTAATACCCGCATAGGAATTCTGTTCCTGGATAAGCGTTGGGATCCGTTTTTGGCTGGCTATCCATAACAAAGGACCGGAGGCAAATCCTCCCATACCAACAGCCAGATCAGGT
>JAGTVG010000368.1 GCA_018224645.1 Cyclobacteriaceae bacterium | reverse complement strand
CCGTTATACCGGGTCAAAATAAGGAATTGGAAGCGCTTAAAAAAGGCCTTTCATGGAAATTTTTGTCCCGGTAAATTGGAAATACCCATCGAACCAGGCCAGCCGGTTATCCTGACATGAATTTAAGGATAATATATGAAGTTTGGCCGGTGATATGTAATATTAAAGCCAAACCTTATCATATTTCTGAAAGAAGCGACCTTTTTTTCTGCAGTTTCCCTGGAAGTTTCCACCGTGATCCACCTGCATCCTTCAGCCCTGGCTTGCAGGATCCTTTCCCGCAGCAGTACACCCTGGGCACCCTTGCCCCTGTGTTCCGGCAAGGTTCCTGCGATAGCCATCGATGCATATTGATTCCTTACGAACAAGGCTCCCCCAGCGATTGGATTATTCCCTTCATAGACCAGATAATGACGGTAACCTTTGTAACCAACGGTTGCCGAAAAATGAGGCATTAAAATTTCCGGAAAATCAAAGGAGTGGACAATGGTCTTTGCAAATAATTGCGCTTTTGTTTTACCGATAGGGATGACACTCAGATTGCCCGGCGATTCCGGAACCGGCAATCCGGTCGATCTTGACAACCGTGTCCAGTCATTATAATGAATGAAGCCTTTTTTAAACAGGATGTCCCGGCAATGCGGAGTATTCATGTAATTATTCAATTGCAGGAAAAAACGAGGGATTGATGAAACCCGGTAATACCCGATGATCTCATCCAGGCTGGAATCAAGATCATCCGGCGGTCCGGCCCCGTTCAACACCCGGTTATAAGCAAGAATATTTATGCCTGGTATTTTAAATGCCGTACAGGGGCCAAATTCCTTTAATCCTGGATCGACCGTGGATCCTTTTATTTTCCGGTAAATGACCCGCCAGTATTCTATTTCATTTTTCCTGTATTCAAGGATATCCTTGTCTGTTTCAACATCCGGTATGCTGGCAATCTTTCCCATTGATTACATTTGATTTTCCGTTATGAATATTACCATGACATTCACTGGTAAACACTGGAATATTTTCAGTCTGATCAGTTTTCAGCCGCATCCTGATCAGGCATGTCCCGAAAGGACTTGGCCGGATCAGGTCGCAGAACTTTTCCAGACCAATGCATGATAAAAATGTACGACGACATGTTACAATTAATATTTCATAATCATTTACTGATCACATAATAACAGTTCATGATGTCATGAAACAACCGTGTGACAGTCACATTTTTGAAGCCGGCATTTGGGATAATTTTCCGCCATCATCAGGAGGGCCTTTGCACTGCCACAGCCAATATCCAGGACGGAAATCCCTTCTTCTAGTTTTTTTTCGATGCCTGTTACCAGGGGCAGGATATGTTCGAACAGGGCGGAAAGTACCGTCTGACCGCTGTCTTCTGCCATCACCTCATGAAACCGCGAAAATTCCTGATAGGGTACGCCTCCACCATTCCGGAAACAGGAAATAATTTTATCTTCAACCTGGGCCAATACGGAAAAATATTGTGCAAAAACGGCAATATTATCCGCCCCGGACTCACGGGTCAGAAATGAAGCATGTTCCGCGGGAAGGTGGTAATGCTGCGTGGCAGCATCATAATGTATAATGTTCCCGGATGCCCTCGCATTCAGCCATTCACGTACATAGCGTTCATTGAGACCTGCACTACCCGCAATTCTTTTACTCGTGGAAGGAGGAAGGTCTTTCATGCTATCAAATAATCCGGTACGGTGTCCCAGGGAAAGCATCAGGTTGATCCCTCCCTGGTTGAAAGTTTCCAATAATTTGCCGGCAAATGTCTGCTTTGATCTGGTCGAGTTGGGCATGTAATTCACACATGATAATTAAATTTTAGGTTATTAATGGTTCCGATTTTCTGTTTCCTCAATTGGTTCTGCAGGAGCTCATCGATGGCCAAATCATCAGGTGCGATTTCATACAATAATTCAAAATCAAATTCAATGCCGATTGTCGCTGCAATTTCAAGTATTTCCCTGGCCTGAGGTGAAATCCCGTCCAGTTGCAATGCCACTGTATCGCTGATGGTTGCCGGCATCGGTATATCCACCGTGGAATTAACGGTGATCCCTTTCTCCGTATTCACCAGCAGATTCAATGCCGGTAAATCTGGAAAAAACCTCACGGTGCCTGGACCGGATTGCCATGGCCTCCTGTTCGTTCCGCTGCATGATGGCGGTATATCCGACGATATCAGTAAACATGATGGCGACAAGCTGACGATCTTCTTTCACGATGAATTATAAATGAACCAATGATTATCCCGATACGCCGAAACAAACGCAAAAGATAAATATTTTTTTTGAAAATACAGGCGCAGTGACCAATAAATCAATGATGGAAATCCCCTCAGGCTCATGCCATCACTCCGAGTGATGGCATGAGCTTGAGGAATCATCCCGACAACCTTTTTGGAAATTCAAGAATAAAGGAAGTTCCTTTTCCCGGAACCGAATGAACCTTGATCCTGCCCTTATGAAGATGGATGACGTGTTTTGAAAAACTCAGTCCAATTCCCGATCCTCCCTCCCGGGTGGAATAAAAAGGAATGAAGATCTTATTCATCTTGTCTGGCGAGATCCCGGTCCCGTTATCAGCGACTTCTATCTGCTGACCATCTTCGAATTCCCATGCCTTTAATTCAATGACAGGCAGGCCGGAGTTTTTACTGGCGTAAATGGCGTTTGTCAACAGGTTGATTAACACCTGATCCATCAGATCCGGGTCTGCTTCGATACACAGCTCAGCCGGATCAACTTTTTTGATCACGCTGATTTTCCTTTCCTCCATCATATTCCTCAGCAATAATGTGACCCTGTCAAACATCTCCTCAACGAATATTTTTTCCATTTCCGGATGAGGAATTTGGGTGAGTCTCCGGTAATCCTCCACAAAATTCATAATTCCGGCACTCCGTTTCTGAATGGTCAGCACGGATTTCCTGATGTCGGTGATCTGCTGTTCAGTGATCAGGGCCAACGGTTTCTGCTGTCCGTTTTCTTCCAGCAGCATCAGGATGGTATCCGTCAATGATCCCAATGGGGTTACGCTATTCATGATCTCATGGGTAAGTACCCGGATGAGTTTATACCAGGCTTCAATTTCCTTTTGTTCGATTTCATTCCTGATGTCGTGAAAGGTGATCAGGCGGCAAAATTCTTCCCGGATGGTCAAAAAATGAACCACGACGGATAACTGCACCTGTTCTCCCCGGTCATTCAGCTCAACCAGTTTCCGCCCTGACCCCGCCATGGATTCTACATCAGCCGTGAAGTCAGGCACGTATTCCCCGATAGAGGCCCAACGGGATACTTTCCCGATGCGCAGCAATTCTGCCGCAGACAAATTCATCAGCAGGATTTCACCGTCTTCCTTATAAACGATGATCCCGGCACCGATCCGGTCGATCACGATCTGCAACAGCTGGAACTGGGCTTCCTTATCAATTTTAACCTCATGGAATGACCGGACCAGATCACGGAATGCCCCGGACATCGATTGAAAATCCTTACCCAGATGGTCCAGGTGGAAATTAACCGTCACATCGCCGTATTTTACAGCCATCAGAAACTTTGTGAGTTCCCTGATCTTCCGCCTTGAAAACCATATGAGTTCAATGGTCTGAATAAGGATTATTATAATTACAATCACCTGGGAAAACAGAAAATCTGTCCGTGCAAACAAAAATGCAAACAGGAGGCTGGCGGCAACGATCAGGAATACCCGGATCATGATCGATATTGAAAAACGGTCATGAATCATTCCAAATGATATTTAAAGGTCATATTTTTCCATTTTCCTATACAGGGTGGCACGTGTTATCCCAAGTTCCCTGGCAACCT
>JAGTVG010000367.1 GCA_018224645.1 Cyclobacteriaceae bacterium | reverse complement strand
ACCGCCCTTGATCCGGAAAATCCTTTCAGCTATTTTTTCCTCGACGATGATTTCTCAAAATTGTATGTGGCTGAAAACAGGATGCAGAAGGTTTCTGGATATTTTACCATACTGGCCATCATTATTTCCTGTATCGGTCTATTCGGGCTTTCAGCCTATTCAGCCGAAAGAAGAACCAAGGAAATAGGGATCAGAAAGGTGAACGGGGCTTCCAGCCTGGGAATCATCAGGATGCTTTCCTTCGAATACATCCGGTGGATCATGGTTGCATTTGTCGTTGCTGCGCCGGTGGGTTATATCATCATGGAAGACTGGCTTAAAAATTTCGCTTACCAGGTAAATAATTCCTGGACAGTGTACCTGGTTGGAGGCATTACAGCCATCCTGATCGGTACACTCACGGTAAGCTACCAGGCATTTAAGGCAGCCCGTAAAAATCCGGTAATCAGTCTTAGATATGAATAAAACCATGAACTCATGCCTGACTTTGAGTATGGAATTCATGCCATGACTCAAAGTCATGGCATGAATTCCAAAATAATTTAATAGATGATACGACATTTTTTGATAACCGTATTCCGGCATTTTTACCGCACCAGGATGTACAGTCTGGTCAATATCACGGGTCTTTCCTTCGGAATATCTGTTTCCTTGCTCCTTTTTATCTGGATGAAACATGAAAATTCCTATGATCAATTTCATGAGCACAAAGACCGCATTTTCAGGATCACCAAGGGAGAAGTGACCGATGAAAATGCCTGGGTGGGCACGCCTGCTCCGCTGGCCGATCACCTCAGCCGGCAATTTCCGGAAATCGAATCCTGCGTAAGGATAATTACCCAGGAGACAATATTCCAGGCAAATGAAAAAATATTTAACGAAAGGAACACCTTCCTGGCGGATTCGAATTTTTTTAAAGTCTTTTCCTTCGAACTGATAACCGGAAGCCCTGAAACTGTTCTGAAAGATCCTTATTCAATCGTTCTGACGCAGCGTACTGCCGAAAAATATTATGGAAAAATCAATCCGACCGGACAAACGGTAAAGTTCGGGGATGTTGATCTTAAAATAACCGGCATTGCTGCAGATCCACCGCTGAATTCGCATTTTCATTTTGATCTGTTGGCCAGGTTCGATCTGTTTTACGAGATCCTGGACGATAAATACATGGATTGCTGGGGCTGCTTTAATTTTATGACCTACCTGTTGTTAAAGGATAATGCTGATCCGCAGGCACTTGAATCGAAGATCCGCACCATTACAGGGGATTGGGAAGGAAATGACCGCCAATTTGAATCCCTTAATCTTCAACCCCTCACCGATATTCATTATGAGTACATTCGCGGGAATATTGAACCTGTATTTAACCGCAAATACATTGTTATTTATACCGCCCTCATTTTGATCATCCTGATCATGGCTGCCATCAACTTCGTCAATCTGAACGTAGCCATCGCCCCGATCCGTTATAAGGAGGTCGGGATCAAAAAAACTTTCGGCGCCAACCGGTTCAGACTGGCCATCCAATTTATCACAGAATCGATACTGGCGGCGTTGATTGCCTTTTTCCTGGCGATTATCCTTTCCGAGATTTTCCTTCCCTCCTTTAACCGTCTTATCGGAAAACAACTTGATTTACAATCGACTGATCCTGCATTGATCGGGCTGCTGACCACAGCTGCGGTCTTTCTGGGTTTGGTCATCGGGATCTACCCGGCTGTATATACAAGTTCTGCTTCCGTATCAAGGATACTGCAGGGAACCAGTCAACAGGGAAAAAAATCGTGGTTCAAAAACAGCCTGGTCGTTTTCCAGTTCATATTTTCTGTCATATTCATAGTTTCTGCTATTATTCTCAATAAACAGTTACATTTCATCCGGCACCAGCAATTGGGTTTTGACAGAGAACATGTTTTCAACATCAGCTTTTTCCCTGTGGGAATCAAATCACCGGAGGATCTCGAAAACTACAGGATAAAAACTGAATTATTCAGAAATTCATTGCAGGACCATTCAGCTATCCGGGCAATTTCAATCAATAATTTCAGACCCAGTACATTAAACAGAAATCATGGGATGAATTATGAAAATCAGCCTGAAGATCAAGTCAAGAGTGTTTTCGTGATCAGTGGTGATAAGGATTTTGCGGATACCTATCAGATCGAAATCCTTTCAGGACATGAGAAAATTGACAATTTTGAATTCAATGGCACCTATGGTTATATCCTCAATGAATCAGCAGTTGAAGCCATCGGCTGGGATCAGCCTATTGACAAATTTTTTTCCATCTTCGGTGAAGGAACCCCGGGTAAAGTGCTTGGTGTTTGCAGGGATTTTCATTACCGGTCATTTCATCACGAGATCGGTCCCTGTGTGATTTTACTCGGTGAACCCGGGACCCAGATTTCTTTGAGGACAGATGGGAATCATATTGAAAATTTTATAAAGTTTGCCCGCCAGGAATATGCAGGGATATTTCCGGGAACTCCTTTTGAATATTTTTTTGT
>JAGTVG010000366.1 GCA_018224645.1 Cyclobacteriaceae bacterium | reverse complement strand
CGTTTCCGTATATCCCGTATCCCCTTATCCCCGAATCCGCAGCAGGACTCGTCTTTTGATGACATAAATATGGAATCCCGGATAAGTATCCTTAGAATAATACAATATCAGATTAACCGTGACGGGGTAAAAAAGGGTTACCCCAATATTTTTGAACATCTGATCATTAATTCATAAAAAGCGATGTGTAGTATTATAATGAATGAAAAATTAAACAGAAATTTTTTCAATAAATATGCCCCAAAAATAAATCATGTAAAATATCCCCCGTATTGGGTTATAATTATTGATTTTATCTGCCCGTTAACTGAATTGGCAATAAACTGAAAAAATTATATTATGTCATTTTTTTTATTTGAATTTTAACTTATGTTTGGGTCAGAAATTAACTGAAAGTATTCAGTAACCTTAACTTTTACGTTATGAAGAGATTTTTACTAACGAGTGTGGTAATTATTGCCTTTCTCGCAAGCGCTGCTATGGCGCAGGAAAGGACAATATCCGGGAAGGTGGCTGCGCAGGAGTCCGGCAGTCCGATACCTGGTGTGAACGTTATCCTGAAAGGTACCACCATGGGTACCGTGACGGATATAGACGGGAATTACAAATTGAATGTTCCCGACGAAGGCGGTGTTCTGGTTTTTTCTTTTATCGGTTTAGCGACCGAAGAAGTCAGGATCGGATCACAATCCGTGATTGATATGGTGATGACCGCCGATATCAAGCAATTGACAGAAGTGGTGGTAACAGCCATCGGTCTTGAGAGTGATCGCGCTACACTGGGTTATTCCGTTCAGAGTGTTAGTTCTGATGAGATCCAGAATTCCCTTGAACCAAACCTGGTGAACGCCCTCAATCAGAAAGCAGCCGGTGTGTTTGTCTACAGTTCATCGGGTTCTCCGGGCGCATCCTCCAGCATCAGGATCCGGGGTAATAGCTCGGTTTCCCTGGGCAATCAGCCGCTTTTTGTGGTTGACGGAGTTCCGGTTGACAACTCTGACGGTGATCCGGGTATTGACGGTGTGGACGTATCCAACCGGGCCATTGACATCAACCCGAACGATATTGCCTCAATTACCGTACTGAAGGGTCCTGCTGCCACTGTTTTATACGGCATCAGGGCGGCTAACGGAGCGGTGATCGTCACAACTAAAAAGGGACAGTCAGGAAAAGCTAAAATTACCTTCTCAACAAGCTATATTGCCAGTGAGGTGAACAAGCTGCCTGAGATGAATACAAAGTATGCCCAGGGCCGCCCTGTCAACGGGGTTCTTACCTGGCGGGGGCCCCATACCCTGGAAGGGAACAGCTGGGGACCAAAAATTGAAGACCTGGAATTCGCTACGGATCCCAGTGCAGCGGGAGCCCCACCGGCCACTGCTTTTTCACCGGAAGGTGTATACCTGTTCGACGATAACGGATACCTGGTCCCCAATGGCAGCGGGAACGGACGTCCTGCACAGGCCTATGACAACAACGGCAACTTTTTTGTAACCGGTCACTCTACGGACAATAACCTCTCAATCAGTGGAGGAAATGATGTGATCAATTATTATGTTTCCGGTGGTTACCTGAATCAGTCCGGTATCGTCCCAAACTCCAACTGGGGCAGGAAATCCATCCTTGGAAAGATTTCTGCCGACATTTCCGATGACATCAAGATCGGTTTCCAAGCCAATTACATCAATTCCGGCGGTGACAGGATCCAGCGGGGTTCCAACATTTCCGGTGTGATGCGGGGCCTTTTGAGGAATACACCGACTTTCGACATTGCAAAAGGATATACCGATGGCCGGGAAGCCGCTGACGATCCTTCAGTCTATATCCTTCCGGATGGAACCCAGCGGAGCTACCGGAATGGTATCTATGACAGCCCCTTCTGGACTGTGAACAAAAACCCTTTTACTGACGATGTGAACAGGCTCATCGGTAATATCAATGCCACCTGGAGAGCCTTTCCCTGGATGACCGTATCCTATAAGCTGGGTCTCGATACCTACCACGACAGAAGGATATACGCTTTTGATATCCGTTCGGCAGCCGTTCCTGAAGGACAGGTAAGCCAGCGCGATATCCATTCCATGGACCTGAACTCTGATTTCCTGTTGCTTTTCAACCATGATTTCACTCAGGCACTGAACCTGAATGCGACCTTGGGGTATAACTTTTTTGATACACAGGGCATCACAAGAGGAGCTGACGGAACCACTCTTGGTGCCGGAGATTTTTACCATATCAGCAATGCCACGGATGTAACGGCTTTTGAGAATATTGGTGAAAAGAGGATACATGGTGTATTTGGAGACGTTAAATTATCATACAATAATTTTCTGTTCCTGAATTTATCAGCCAGGAACGACTGGTCATCTGCACTGCCCAAGGAGAACAATTCATTCTTCTATCCGGCCGTCAGTCTCGGATGGGCATTTACCGAGAATCTTGGTCTATCTACCAATCCGGTCTTTTCCTATGGTAAATTAAGGGCATCCTGGGGCCAGGTGGGCAATGATGCACCGATCTACTCCACCACCACACCCTTCGTATCCTCCGGGATCGGCGGAGATGGATTCATCAACGGGATCAATTTCCCTGCTTTCGGAGTGAACTCATTCTCAAGGAGCACTTCGCTGGGCAACCCGGATCTTGAAGCTGAATTAACAACCACCCTCGAATTCGGGGGTGAATTCCAGTTCTTCCAGGGCCGTCTGGGTTTAGATGTTACTTATTATACATCAGAAACCAACGGACAGGTGATCAATGTGGACCTCGCTCCCAGTACAGGTTTCAATGGTGTACTCACCAACGCCGGTCTGATTAAAAATACCGGATGGGAGGTGATGTTCAATGCCACACCGGTGCGTGCCGGCGATTTTACCTGGGACATGAACGTGAACTTTACGGCTTATGAAACTACGGTGGAGGAGCTCGATCCAAGCATTGGTGAGGGTGGTATTGGTCTTGCCGGTTTCGTTTCTACCTCCTCGAGGGTAATTGCCGGCCAGCCTTACGGCATCATTTACGGCAGCCGGTATCAGCGCGTTCAGGAAGGGCCCAATGCCGGCCGGTTGATCACCGGAACTAACGGATGGCCTCTGGCTGATCCGACGCTTGGCCCGATCGGTGATCCCAACCCTGACTGGCTGATGGGCTTCCGGAATACCTTCTCATGGAAAGGGGTCTCCCTTTCTGCCTTGTTCGATATCCGCCAGGGTGGCGATGTCTGGAACGGAACAAGTGGTGTGATGGATTACTGGGGGACCACCAAGGAGACAGCGGATGACAGGGATATCAAGGGATATGTATTTGACGGAGTGGTCAATACCGGAACTACTGAAAATCCGGAATATGTAGAAAATTCCACGCCGGTCGATTTCTTTAACCCGGCCACCGGTTTCAGTGACAACAAATGGGTGCGTTACGGTTTTGGATTCTCCGAAAATGAAATCGAGGATGCAAGCTGGGTCAGGTTAAGAGAAGTTGCCCTGACCTATAATTTCCCGAGGACATTCCTCAGCAACATTGGTCTGACTGACCTTTCGATCGGTTTGGTCGGCAGGAATCTCTGGCTGAAAACGGAATTTAACGGAATTGATCCTGAAACCAACCTTCAGGGTACGAACAATGGTTTTGGTCTTGAATATTTCGGCATGCCCAATACCAAGAGTTACAGTGTTAACCTGAGGATCGGTTTCTGAGATTCATGAACTAATAAATGAATAGAAAAATGAGACAGATAAAAATATTTATAGTCGTACTGATCACCGGTGTCCTATTTACGACATCGTGTGAATTCGGTGACATAAACGTGGATCCTACGACACTTTCAAGTGTACAGCTTAAGGATCAGCTACCAGTAGCCATCGGCCAGACGGTTTTCAATATTGGGACTGAAGGAGCCCGTGCTGCCGGATTGATTATGCAGCAATACAAGGGCATCGAAGCCCAGCAGCAGCAACTGGAACGGTATATCATTGATGACAATACCTTTAACAACTTCTGGTCGTTCGGCTTGTACGGCGGCGGTGTACTGAAAGATTGCAAACTGCTGATTGACCAGGGCACGGAGAAGGAACAGCCTTATTATGTAGGGATTGCCAAAGTGTTGCTGGCAGTCAATCTTGGATATACCACCCTGTGCTGGGGGGATGTTCCCTATTCGGAAGCTTTCCGTGGTACCGAAGGGACAGAATTTTTCAAGCCGGTCTTTGATACGCAGGAAAGTATTTTTGCCAACATTCAAACCCTGCTGGATGAGGCCATTGTCGAATTGAACAAGCCTGAGGTATCCGGTGGGCCAGGTTCAGATGACCTGATTTACGCGGGTGATCCGGATGGATGGATCCAGACTGCCTATGCGCTAAAGGCAAGATACCATTTGTACCTCGTTAAAAGGGATGGTCAGGCTGCATCCAAAGCTGTGAGTGCCCTGAACAATGCGTATGGATCCCTAGCAGATGAATCGATGTTCACCGCCTATGGTGGCAGGGGAGCAAATGATGCCAATCCGCTGGGCCAGTTTGGCGCCCAACGGCCCAATACCCTGGCGATCAATGATGATTTTGCCGAAACCATGGATATAAAGGGAGATCCCAGGCAGCCATTTTACATGGCCAACGATGGATCCAATTATATTTTCTACACAGGGCCATCCGGTCTTTTCTGGTCTTCCTATACATCACCGGCTCCGATCATATCCTATTCAGAACAGAAATTCCTGGAAGCTGAAGCCTTGTTGGGTACTGGCGATGCCACAGGATCGGCAATTGCCCTGGAAGAAGCCATTGAAGCCAATATGGAGCAGATGGGCATCGATCCGGCAGATTATGGAGCATATGTAGCTGCCTATGGTAACTTTACCGGTCTGGTCTCAGATGATGAAAGACTGGAAAGGATCCTGACCGAAAAATATTTTGCCATGTATGGGCAGGGTTTCTTTGAAACCTGGACTGATTACCGGAGGACAGGCTATCCGGACCTGGAACCCATCGCAGGTGGTGTTAATGGTTCTAATCCAAGTGGTGTGATTCCCAGGAGATGGACCTATCCCACCGATGAAAAATTTGCTAATACGGAAAACGTTAACGCAGCCGTTCAGCGGTTGCCGGGCGGACGTGACCTGCTGGATGTGGATGTCTGGGCATTTGAATAATAGTTAATTTCAAAAACTGGTTATCATGAAATGGATATATAATCTTTCAAAAATCTTGTTACTCGGGACGTTTGTGATGTTCGCAAACAGCTGCGAAGAACAGTGGGATCTTAAGGATGGCGGCAGCCTGGAAGCCCAGGTCTATCCGCCGACATCGGTCAATTTCGTCCGGGGCGAAACTGAAAATGTTACAGTGAATTTCAAGCCCTTTGTCAATCCGGGAAAAACAATTCTAAGCGTATCGGTTTATAAAAAACTCGAAACATCCCTGGGTATGTCAGCAGAAGTACTTACAGAGGAAGTTTCAGGTGATACATTTACACAAACGAAGGAGGAGTTGTTTGCCGATGTTCCCGTAAACGGTGAAGTGCTTGACGAAAACGACCTTGGACCGGGCGATGCATGGAAATTACGGTATGTCATGAAAATGGGTGATGGGAAGGAATTGAATGTTACCACCATGACCACCGTTCCGTTCACCTGCGTTTCCGATCTTGGCGGGGAATATGACGGAGTCACCAACTGGATTGAGTATTACGGAAATCCGGGAACCGATTCATATTCCACCACATTGGCTGCCGTTGGCGGGGGTGAATATACCCTTGAAGATCTTAGCGGTGGAATGGAACCGATAGTATGGGGAAATCCCCCGGTGGAAGCGACGATCAAGGATATTTGCGGGAAAATTACACTGGTAAAAGCCGATTATTTTTATGCTTATTTTATCACGGAAGGGAGAGTTGAGGCAGATGGAACCATTTATATCAAATGGCGTAATGCCTACGATGAGAATGGAGAAACCTGGCTCACCCCTCAGTAAAGTTTAGTGATGATTACGTTGGGGCTGTTTCAATACTTTTGAAGCAGCCCTTTTTTTATCAGGGAAGTATTTTTATTTTAGCCGGCGTATCACTGATCAGATTACGATGTCCGAATCATCAGTAAAAACATTGATCTTTTCCATTTTATTAACTGGCGTCATATTAGCCGGTTGTGACCGGGAATTTGCTGATATACAATACAGCAGGATATCGGATCAGAACCAGCTTATCTTTGAAATCGAGTTTTCAACGGATAAAATAAGCGATGCCTTCGTTGAATACTGGCCCGAACATGAGCCGGTGACGCGATACTCCGGATTGTCGTCGGGCAGGAGGGACCATCATTTATCAATTTATAATTTATCGCCTGATGCAACCTTCCAGTACCGTATAATCACGAAAACCAGCAATAAAATCAGGCATAGCCGGATCCAGGATTTTAGAACCGGGAAACTGCCTGAACAGTTACCAAGTTTCGATTTGATCATTGATGGTCATGATTTTGAAGGATATATCCTGCTGAAGGCCTATACCAACCCGGGGGCCCTGATCCTGCTCAACCAGCAGGCAAAAATCGTCTGGTACCAGCTGTATGATTCTCCGGTGGTCCGGCCCTTTGAATTTACCTTCGACGGGAATTTTTTATCGCTGGTCGATAGTTCAATCATTGAGGAAACCACCCTTGACGGCAAAATATTTAGAAAGATCGATACCAGGGATCATGGGATCGACAAACTCCATCATGAATTGTTCAAGAGCCGGGAACAACACTACATTAGCCTAACCTACACCCGGAGCATCAGTGACCTCTCGACCAAAGGTGGGTCCCGGCAGGATACTATCCATGGTGATGGCATGGTCGTCATTGACAGTACCGGCAGGAAAATATGGGAATGGGATATTTTCGACTATGCCGATCCTGCGCTGGATGACAGTATCCTGCAATGGAAACATGACTGGGCGCATGCTAATTCCATTGCACTTGATCCGGAGGGGAATTACCTGGTATCGATGCGTAATCTGAGCCAGATCTGGAAGATCAATTCCCATACTGGTGAAGTTATCTGGAAACTCGGTCGAAATGGGAATTTCCGGATCAAAGGTACGGAATGGTTTATCAGGCAGCATGATGTGCATGTAAATTCTGATGGTCATCTCATGATGTTCGATAACGGGAATGCACAAAGGGGATATTCCAGGGTGCTTGCTCTTGAGATCGACGAGGAGAATTACGAGGTACGGCCGGTAATTGACATCAAACTGGATCAATCCGGCACAACCTTCAGAATGGGAAGCGCCCGGATGATCGACCATCAACACATCCTGGTATGCAGCCCGAAAAAATTACTTACCCTCTCGATCCTGGATAAAAACGGTGAAACCGTATGGAGGTTATCAGGAACAAAGGATAGTTATAAGGCCTGTTATATTCCCGGAAACAGGATTGATAACAAAAAATGGTTCTGAAAAAGTCATACCCATGCCATCTCTCCAGTGATGGATTGGGTAACGGCTTTGGCGTTGAAAATGGTAGTATGATCCCTTTTCCACCCATCATATCATAAATATTTTTACATTTACGCCGTGATAAAAATTCCATTCTGTGAATCAAAAAACTCAACCCAATCTTTCCTACCTTTTCCTTAAATTCCTCAAGATCGGATCCATATCCTTTGGCGGATTTATGGCCCTCGTGTCGATCGTACAGAAAGAACTGGTGGAGAAGGATAAAATCATAGATAATGATGAACTGCTGGATGGATTGTCCCTGGCTACGGTATTGCCCGGTCCCATGGCCGTGAATGTGATCGCCTATCTGGGTTACCGGCTGAGGGGTCTGGCCGGGGGACTTGTCAGTATGTTCGCTGTCATTCTACCCTCATTTCTGTTGATCCTGGCCTTATCCTGGGTGTATTTCACCTATGGGAACATTCCTGAATTCCAGCGGTTCTTCGACGGGGTACTTCCCGCAGTCGCCGCCATCATCCTTTCCGTTTCGATCCAGATGTCTAAGAAAAATTTAAAGGATAAAAAACAGGCGATCATGGCCATCATTGCCTTTATTCTGATCCTCTGGGCCGGCGGATTTTTTATTACCTTATCGATTGTGCTGGGTGGGGCAATTGCCGGATACCTGATTTACCGCCCCTCCCGGACCGGGACGTATGACAAACCAGGGGAAAGAAAAATGTCCGGGGAATTATATGGATGGGCGAAAAAGAGAGGATGGATTTTTCCTGCGCTGCTGATCTTTATACTCATCATCTATCTTCTTCCGCTGCTGTTGGACCTTGATCCGGTGTTGGAAACGATCCATAGTCTGTTCGTCACCATCGGGAGTGTAAGTGTGACCCTGTTCGGCGGGGGTTATGTTTTTATACCGATGCTCCAGGAACTTGTTGTCAATAAGATGCACTGGCTGAGCAATCAGGAATTTATAGACGGGATTGCCATGGGACAGATCACGCCGGGACCCATCATGATCAGCGCCACGTTTATCGGTTATAAACTGGCAGGGATCCCGGGAGCCATCGCCGGAACCATTGCCATATTTCTTCCCCCCGGGATTCTGATCATGTTGGCATCGCACATCCTAGGTTACATCAAGGGCTCTCCCCATCTGAAAGCCGTATTCATGGGGATCCATCCGGCGGTCATCGGAATGATCTTCGCCGCCAGTTTAATAATCGGGATGTCCATGCCACATGAGTGGTTGCAATTTATTATTTTAGCGGCATCATTTATTCTGGCATATAGATTTAAAGTTGATATACTCATTATCATTCCACTTTCAGGTTTAGCGGGATTATTATTTGCTTGAAGACATTGAAATATACGGACTCAGATTTTTCACAGTTGATCCCGGTACAGATCATTGGGACACAAAGAAGTGGTTCGAACCTCTTGCGATTAATGCTCAATCAATTACATGGAGTTTTTGCCCCCCATCCACCCCATATCCTTTCAATTTTCCAGAAGATCATATCCTATTACGATGATCTATCCAATGAAGATAATTTTTATGAACTGGCCACCGATATCTCTGCCTTCGTGCGATTGAATCCGGTTCCCTGGAAGGATGATATCCTGGATCCGGAACTGATTATACGGCATTGTGAGGAAAAGTCACT
>JAGTVG010000365.1 GCA_018224645.1 Cyclobacteriaceae bacterium | reverse complement strand
CAGAAGGCCTATAAAAACAAACCGATCACCATGGAAGAGGCTTCCCTGCTGGCCTCATTTCTGAAATATGCCGGTACGGAAAGTGATTACCAGCGGGAAAGGGACCAGAAAGCAGCGGAATTTTTAAGAAGATTTAACCGGAATGGTCAGCAATGACTTAACATGAATAGGTACATTATGAGACAGAAAATCAATCGCAGGAAATTTATCAGGCACAGCGCGCTATCGACGGTGGGAATATTTGCCTCCGCCAATCTCGCCGGATGTTCTTCCGGGAAAAAGATTGAACATTCATCCTATGGCATCATGGATGAAGTTAAAAAATACCGTAAAATCGATGCCCATGCCCATGTGGATTTTGATCCGGACGATTTCGAAAAACAGATCGATTTCGCCGACCGGCTGGGAATTGATAAATTATGCGTATCAAGGCCCATTACCAACTTTTCAGGGAATGAACCTGAGGATCACGAAGAGGTGAAAAGATCCAATAACCTGGTCCTCCAGGCAATGAAACAGTTCCCGGACAGGATCATCGGGTTTATGACCCTCAATCCTGTCTATCAGAAGGAATCCCTGGAAGAGATCGGCCGGTGTGCCGGTGAAGGAATGGCCGGTTACAAGGCTTATACCCAGGTGACGATCAATGATCCCCTGTATTTCCCCATCATCGAAAAATTCATCGGCCTGAACATGATCATGCTGATGCATGGGTTCTGCCAGCTCGGTGTGGGAGGTTACCGGATGAAATATGATGCAGGGATGGCACCCAATACATCGATCCCGGAAGATTTTGTGGATGCAGCCAAACGGTATCCGGAGGGAATGTTCCAATTCGCACATATCGGGGGCGGAGCCGACTGGGAATATGAATGTAAACTGTTTAAAGATCATCGGAATATTTATGTGGATACCTCCGGCAGTAACAACGAAGAGAATATGATCGATTTTGCGGTCAGGCAGCTCGGGGAGGACAGGCTTTTTTATGGTTCGGACGGCTCTTATTACCAGGGTGTCGGGAAGATCCTGTGCGCCAATCTCACCGAATCCCAGAAGAAAAAGATCTTCTTTGAAAATTATAATAATATTCTAAAGAAAGGGGGACATCATGTTGGTTGATATCAATGCATACGTCGGTCATTGGCCCTTCAAACAGTTGCATTACAACCATTGTTCCTCCCTCCTGGAACGGATGGATAAATTCGGGGTCGGTCTTTCAATCGTGAGCAACCTGAACGGGATTTTTTATAAAAACACGCAATCTGCAAATGAGGAATTGTATGCCGAAATAAGCTCAGATCAGAGGTTTCGCGACCGTTTTATTCCCTTCGCCATCATCAATCCCATTTATGCAGGCTGGAAGGGCGATTTCGATACCTGTGTTCACACGATGGGCATGCGCGGCATCAGGCTGTATCCGCTTTATCATGATTATGATCTGACCAATCCTTCGTGTATCGAGCTTGTAAACATGGCGCGGGAGAATGATATTCCGGTGGCATTTTCAACCCGTATTGTTGACAGCCGGCAGCGTTCCTGGATGGACCTCGAACGGGAGTGGGATCTTGAAGATATTGTACCAATCATCCGGGAGGTTCCGGATGCGAAGTATCTTATCCTTAATGTGGCTAACAGTACCCGGTTGAATGAGGAAGAAACGGAATTGATCCGTAGTGCGGATGTTTTATTCGATACTTCAGGCAGGTCGATGAATGCCTTCGGGGAATTAATAGGGATCTTTGGGAAAAATAAATTCGCCTTCGGAACCCATTCCCCGATCCTGGATTATCTGACCGGCCTTCTGCGCATTGAATCCCTGCGTACTGATGAAGCCAGCGAGGAAGATAAGGAACTCATGCGTTCAGGAAATGCAAAAAGGATGCTGGGTATGTTATAAATTCGGTTGTAACTGCCTCATTCTATTTTTCCGTCAGCTGTCAATCTGTCTATTATCCTTTTGTCCAGGCGTGGATCTGGATAATTTTCTGTACTAAAACTTATTACAATTTCTGAATCAAGTAATCCGTCTAATTCCTCGTATGGTTCCTCAATATAAATCCAATGGCAGGGAACGGAGGAGATAACCGGCCATTTAAAACCGCAGTAAACCGGTTGATTATCAAGGGTTACGACAAACATTCTGCCGTTCACTCCTGCATTATCAATTTTTAATGAATTATGGGATACGTCAATGGTCAATTTATGCGCGGAAGTATCATATTTTATTAAATCTTCATATTTAAGTATGGGAATTTGTTTTAATTGAACGGTATCAAAATTAACTATGCTGTAATCTGATTCTAAATTATATGAATATGGATTGACGGTATCATATATCTCAAATCCTGCACCGATGGGATACATCTTATCATTTTTTTCACCATCACATGAAATAAACTGAAAAATGTACAGGATCATGATGGCCATTCTTGTTTTCATGACTAATCCGGTGGATGTACAAATCAAAGGATTCAGGTTCAGTTAAAAAGGTTGTAATTTTTTTGACTTAATTTCTGGCTCAGGCAATCATTCATATGAAAATGAAGGCTGACTAATTAATTACCTCCTAGGTATTTCCGCCAAAGATATGTAACTTGTCGTGCTGAAATCCTGAGGAATTCAGGACAATTTTTTAACGTTGAAAAACTTTTTTACCATGAAAGCTGAAAATCCGATACTTCCGCCTGGAATCGTTTTGAATGTTTTACGGATAATGATCGGCTGGCATTTTCTATATGAAGGTGTATCAAAAACGGCGATGGAAAACTGGTCGAGTTATGCCTACCTGATGGAATCCAAATGGCTCTTATCGGGATTTTTTCACTGGATCATCGCGCATCCGTCCTGGTTGACCATTGTCGATATTTTAAATATCTGGGGATTGATTCTGATCGGCCTGGGGCTTTTTCTCGGGATGTTCACCAGGGTAGCCAGTATTACAGGTATCGGTCTTCTCCTCTTGTATTATATTGCAAATCCTCCGTTCATCGAGGCCAGCCTGCCTTTTGCCGGGTCCCGGTTCTTTCTAAACCTCAACCTGATCGAAGCAGGTATACTGCTGTTAATTTTATTCCAGGACAGGAGGTATATCTGGGGGATCGACAGGCTGGTTAAACAGGTGATCGAACACCGGCAAGAAAAGTTATTCCCGAAGCAAGAAAACAAACATGTCCCGCCGGAATTTAAAAATTCCCGGAGAGAACTGATCAAGGACATTGCATCCATTCCTGTGCTGGGTTTTGCCCTTTTTGGCATGGCACGGAAATATGGCTGGCTGAGTTTTGAGGAAAAAAACATGGTTACTGTGGATGCCACAACGACAGCCACTGTTCTGAGTGCAAAAAGCAGGGACATGAGGGATCTGAAGGGAAAAGTTCCTTCGGGAAAAATCAAACACGTTGAAATGAGCCGTATCATCCCTGGCGGGAACCTGGTGGCCGGTTTTGCCCATGCACGCGATCTGATCTATGTTTCGAACATGATTAAGAACTACTTCACCGATGAAAAAGTGATCGAGACGCTGTGGTTGTATGAGGCTTGCGGTATAAACACAACCATCATGCGCACGGATGAACAAACCATACGGATCCTTAATAAATACCGGAAAAGAGGTGGGAAAATCAAATGGCTTGCCCAGACATATCCCATTGAAGAGGATTATACCAATGTAAAGATGGCGATCGATGAAGGTGCTGTCGGGGCCTTTGTCATGGGCGGTATTGCCGACAGGCTGGTAGCGGAAAACAGGCTCGAACAACTTGCCGGACCAGTGGAATATATCAGAAGTCAGGGCCTGATCGCCGGTACGGCAGGACATGCCATTCAGGTTCCCATGGCCTGCATGAATCATGGCATAGAGGTTGACTTTTTCATGAAGACCTTTCATCATGACCGGTACTGGTCCGCTCATCCGTTCGAGAACCGGAAGGAATACATGCACGATATCGATGACAGCAGCCTTGACCGCAACCAATACCATGATAATCTCTGGTGTCCTTCGGCTGATGAAGTGTCAGCTTTTTTCAGGAATTCCAATGTGCCCTGGATCGCTTATAAGGTGCTTGCCGCAGGTGCAATCGATCCGGAAGAAGGATTCAGACATGCTTTTGAGAGCGGGGCTGACTTCATCTGTGTAGGGATGTTCGATTTCCAGGTAATCCCCAATGCCAATATCGTTTATTCGCTGCTGAATAATGGTTTTAAAAGGGAACGGCAATGGTATGCATGATGGGTATTCCTGCCCTCACTACGAGTGATGGCATGGATGTCCCGGGTGTTAATGAGATAATCCAATGAGACCTGTTAGATATCTTTCTGTCACCGTCCTTATCATTTTTGTCTATTCGGTCCTGATCCGGCCGGCTGCATTGGCACAGGATCCGGAAAAAGGTACAATCAGAATCGCATCCTGCCAGTTTCCTGTATCCTCTGATATCGGCGCTAACCTTAACTGGATCAGGGAACAGATGATCGAAGCCAACCTGAAACAGGCAGATATCATACATTTTCCGGAATGCGCCCTTACAGGATACCCGGGAACCGACATGGAATCGCTTGAAAATTTCGATTGGCAGGCGCTAAGGCAAGCGACCGATTCAGTACGGGCCCTGTCGGAGGAATTGGGGATCTGGGTGATCCTTGGATCCCTACACCCCCTCAACGGTTCGAATAAACCTCATAACAGTCTATATGTGATTGATTCGGAAGGGAAAATCATTGACCGGTATGATAAACGGTTCTGCACCACAGGAGACCTGGATTTTTTTTCACCGGGGGATCATTTTGTGAATTTCATCCTGAATGGGGTCAATTGCGGATTACTGATCTGTTATGATGTGCGATTCCCGGAATTATACCGGGAATACAGGGAAAGAGGAACGGATGTGATCTTCCAGTCCTTTCACAATGCCCGGCAGGGAAAGGACAGCATTCATCCCCTGGTCATGCCGGTCACCGCCCAGGCCAGGGCGGCCACCAATTATTTCTACATGTCACTGACAAATTCTTCAGTTGCTGAAAGTTGGCCGTGCCATTTTATTACCCCCGATGGGCTCATACAAAATAAACTTCCGGTTAATACACCAGGAATGCTGATTTCCGATGTTGACATTAACAGGAAGTATTATGACGCCAGTTTACCCTTCCGTGAAGATGCGATCAATGGCAAGTTAAACAGCGGGGAAACCATTGAGGATGCCCGGTCCTCCGAAAGGAGGGGACACTAAAAAACATCGTATACTCATGCCATCACTCCGAGCGAGGCATAAGTATGATGCTTAATTGATGACGTGAACAGATATTTATCACTAAATTTCCTCATATGAAAAGATATCCAGGGTATTTTTTCGATCCAAGAGCAAAAATATGATAAAAATTCATGGATAATCCTTAAGCAGTTTTAAATTGTATAATGCAATCCGGGAGGAATAACTATACAAAATTTAAAAATAAACATATGGAACGAAGGAATTTCATCATACACACATTAATGTGCGCGGGTGGCCTCTCATTTGGGTTTTATCCGGGTTTCAGAAACAATCCTGAAGTATTGAAAGGCGTGCAGGATTTTTTGCACAAGGTGGCCAACCCGGATGGATCTTTCCGGCCCGGTATTGATCCTGCCTATCCGGGGAAATCTGATACCGGTTTATCGGGGATTGCCGCACCCACCTATGCCACCATTCTCAGCAGGACCTTTGGATGGGAACTTCGCTATCCCGATGAGACCAGGGAGTTTTTTATATCCTGCCAGCAGCCTGATGGGGCTTTTTATGCTCCTACGGGGAGCATGGATATGCAAGCCCCGCTCGCCAGGCTATATAATACGGTTCAAAGTGTGGTTGCCTTACGGCTTATGGATGAGAGACCGAAGTACGATCCGATGCCCGTGATCGATTATTTTTTTGACAGCAAGGAGTTTACGGAATTACCCCTGTATACAACCAGTTTTTTCCCGCTGTTTTTCTGTGCACTCGGGGAGAAGATGCCGGAAAACATTAATAAAAAGATGCGGGGATACATTATCGGGGAACAGCAGGATGACGGATATCTTCAGGATCATGTAGCGGCCACATTTCATGCCGCCCATTATTTCCGGCTGGCCGGGGAGCCAACACCAAAAGCGGAAGTTATGATCAGCCGGGTGCTCCGTGACCAGCAGGAAAACGGATCGTGGCATCTCCATGAGCCGGATTGGGATGTTCATGCCTGTTTCGATGCCCTGTTCATTCTCCGCCAGCTGGCCGACCAAAAAGATCCTGGGGTGAAGAAGGCTTTTAAAAAGGCAACGGACTGGATCCTTACATGCCGCAAACCCGATGGCGGATTTGCCCATTTTCCGGATGAAACGCATTCTGATGTCGATGCGGTTTACTTCCAGGTGGGAGGGCTCGTGGAATCAGGTTTCCTGAAAGTGATTCCATCCCTGGAGAATGAAGAGATCCTGGGCTGGGGGCATGCCATGGACCCGGATAAAACATATTCATGCATATGATCAAATCTGATTTTCATGCCATCACTCCGAGTGATGGCGTGAAAATCAGATTTTTGAAATCGATTTACCCATGTATACAGAAAATAAATACCCATGAAACCAGGTAAAAAAATAATAACAAAAGCTTTCTTGTATGTAACTGCCAGTCTGATGATCCTGACCATCTTCATCAATATTTCTACAGGCCAGGTCACTGATCCGATGCATGCCTTCAGGCAGAATGAACAGCTTGGCAGGGGAGGGAATATCGGTAACATCCTTTATAAATGGGAAAACTGGGACAAGGATTGGGAAAGAAAAGAGATGGATATCATGAAGGAAGCCGGTCTGACCGGGATCCGCATCAATACCCGGCCTTTCCTGCATATGAACAGGGATCAGCAGTATGCCCTTACCAGGAATGAAGCCCATGGATATGGCGTTGATCTGCTTCTTGCCGTGAAGCCTCCTTATCAGATCTCCGGTGTTTTTTTTGAAAGGCTTGACTGGACCGTTATGGAAGCACTTGACAGGGGCTTTGCCGTGATCATCGACAACCACCAGTACCGGGTGATGGGAGCAGACCCCATGGGTTTGAGGGAGATGTTTCTCGCATCCTGGGTGCAGATGGCCGAACATTATAAAGATTTTCCTGATAACGTGTATTTTGGTTTGCTGAATGAACCCAATAACAACCTGACACCATATCTCTGGAATTACCTCATGCTGGATGCATACCGGATCGTCAGGGAGTCCAATCCGGACCGGACCCTGGTCATCGGCCCGGGCAATTGGAACGGCTTCAGTGCCCTTGAGGAGTTGAAACTGCCCGAAAAGGACCGTAACATCATTGTGGAGGTTCATTATTACAGTCCCCATAAATTCACGCACCAGGGAGTCAGCGGGAATCCCACCGGTGTGACCTGGAGGGGAACACCGGAAGAAAAAAAGGCTGTTGAAGACGATTTTCAAAAAGCGGCCGATTGGGGGGAAAAACATAACCGGCCGCTGTTCCTTGGTGAATTCGGCGTGATCCATGAGGCCGATCAGGAATCGGCCGTAAAATGGCTGACATTTGTGGTGGAGCAGATGAAAAAGCATGGGATGAGCTGGTCCATGTGGGATCTGATGGGGTCAAATATGGGTGTTTTTGACCAGGAAAACAGGAGGTGGATCAACCACCGGAAGGATGCGATTCTGCCACCTTAGAAAGAAAATAGAGATGACATCCCTTTGAGGGATGTCATCTCTATTTTTCGTTAAATACAATCATTTTTTAACTTACAACATTTTTTATCATGAAGAATTTTATCCTTTATATCCTGAGCATGATCCTTGTTTTCTCATGCTCCTCCCCGGTTAAAGAAACTCAAAAGGAGGTTGCTCTGGCAGCATTTCCGCTTGATGTCCCTGAGGCAAATGCTCTGATGTCAGCCTGGGAGAAAAAAACTGTTCATCAGACCCGTCTGATTGATGACATGGAACAGCCTGCCGGCTGGCAGGTGACCGGCATCGGGGAAATGAGTTATATCACCGACAGGGCACGGGATGGCGGTCAATCCCTGCGTTTCCGTACTTCCCTTCGCGATGAAGAGCATTACCGGCAGAACCGAAGTGAATGGGATTCCTTCAATGGAACCCAGGGCGGCCGGTCATTCGTGGAACTTCCATTCAAAGAACCACAGAACTGGTCGGACTTCAACCGGATCTCTTTCTGGATATATGTTCATCCTGCCGATATGCCCACCTATTGTATTTATCTTTCATTTGACTGTGAAGGTTCCATATATAACGCTGCCTATCCCGGTAAATCACATTTCGTTCATGACCTGAAGCCAGGCCAGTGGAACCATGTCATGTACGAGATACACCATTTGAAACGGGATAAGGTCACTGCTTTCAGGATCAACCAGATGCTTACAGGCCATCACCCGGAAGAAGAGGGCATTGTCACTTACGATATTGACCAGCTCGAGATCCAGCTCGTGGACGGTGACCAGTACGAAGGATGGGAGGTGGCACCCGAAAAATTTGCCTTCAACCATGCGGGTTACCGCCCGTCAGAGCAGAAAATAGCCATGGTGGGTGAGGGTGCAGGGGGAAGTTTCCAGTTGATCGGCAGGGACGGGAATGCGGTCTTTAATGGCGAGGTACAGGTTGTCCGGAATGAGCAGGGTATGTTCCGGATGCTTGATTTTTCAGGTTATGAAGGAACCGGTGAATTCCGTCTGCGGACCGGTAACCTTGAATCCAATCCTTTCCCGATTGAGGACCAGGTCTGGGTTCAGCCACTGTTTAAAGCGGTTAATTTTTTCTTCTGTCAGCGTTGCGGATATGCTGTGCCTGGAATTCACCTGGAATGTCACAAGGACTGGCAGGGATTTTATGGCGAAACAAAAAAGATCATCAATGGTGGCTGGCATGATGCAGGTGATCTATCCCAGGGTTCCTGGCGGACCGCTATGTCTGCCTATGCCATGATGCTGAACCTGGAAAATCTGGAGCAGGCAGGGATTCAGGCGGAATTGGCCGGACGGATACGGGAGGAAATCGCCTGGGGATTGCAGTATCTCCTGAAGACCCGTTTCGGGGATGGATATCATATGAGCTTCAGTGTCATGCGGATCTATACCGATAATGAAGTGGGGACCATCGATGATGTGGTTTCTCCCGCACGGAACATTCCCTGGGAAAACTTCCTCACAGCGGCTGTTCAGTGCCAGGCTGCCGTTATGCTGAAAAATTCTCATCCGGAACTTGCTGAACAGTCACGCATTGCTTCCCTGGAGGACTGGCAGGCAGCTGTCGATTCGATGAATTCCCGGGACCGCGCTGATTACCGCGAGGCCGCCTGGGGGGCTACATCCTCGATCCAGCTGAGCCGGATGACTGGGGATGAGAAATACATTGATCAGGCCATCCGTTTCGGCCGGCTATTAATCCAGTGCCAGGAACAGCGATTTGTGGACGGCATACCCATCACAGGTTATTTCTATACCAGTACGGAACGAAACCATGTAATCCACAATCACCATGCCGCTTTCGAAGAAGCCCCGCTGATTGCCCTGACCATGCTTTGCCGGGAATTTCCTGGTCATGAAGACTGGATGCAATGGTATAGTGCCGCCGCACTGCACAGTGAATTCTTCATGAAACGGGGCAGCAGGATCGCTGAGCCTTACGGACATCTGCCCAATTCGGTATGGAAAAGATCTGAGATCCTCTCCGTGAAGGAAGAAGACCGGCGGACGGATATGATGAGGCAATTTGAGGAAAGTACAAAACTGAACGAGGAATATGTACTCCGGACATTCCCGATTTACCGGGACAACCTTTTCCATGGGAATACAAATATTCAGATGTCAAGTGCATGGGCACTGGCCGAAGCTGCCCGGCTGCGGAATGACGCGGATGGGATCGGGCTTGTTCAGAAACAGATGGAATGGGTGCTTGGGGCCAATCCGTTCGGGCAAAGCCTGATGTATGGCTTGGGCTATGATTTTGCCCCGCATTTTGCCTACTGCCTGAAAAATATTGTCGGCTCCCTTCCGGTAGGCATGGATTGCCTGTCCGGTGACCAACCGTACTGGTCGGCCACCAACAATGCCACCCACAAGGAAATCTGGGTCGAACCAGTTAACCGTTTCCTGGGTGCGTTGTCGGTCTATACTTCCTTCGCTGAGCCGTCTGCCGTTGCGGAGAAGGATGAGGAAGAGATACAGTTCCGGGCAGGATCCGAACGGTCGGGTCAGGAAGTGACGGTTCTGGTTACCCTTAATGGGAAAGGCAAGCATGAAGTACTTTTGCGAACCTTCAATGCTGCGGCTGATGAGGATGTAAAATCGGCAGATCTTTCCGGTAATGGTCCGGGGGAAGTGCAGTTTAAACTAAAGATAATTGATCCGGATATGCCCTATGTCGTGGTGATTATGCTGGACAATGATCCCGGCCTGAGGACGGAGGTGATAGGCTCGGCAGTGGACCTGACTTTGTGATCCTTCGGGAAAAGGTTTGTCAGAAATGCTGAGCAAAAACTGGGTTTTTCCGGGTATCTTTATGAACCAGGAAAAAATGGTGAGGGATCCGACACGGAAAATCTTCAGGCCCGTGAAAAAATTTCTGTTGATTTATCGACTATAAAAAAGGACTTTTTCATCAGGGAACAGATTAACCTGAAAATCAGGATATCAGGGAATGGTATGGATCCTGGGTTACAGGTTTCAGTGTTTCCGTAAAAAATATTGACCAGATGAGTTCCGCCCTCATACAGCCGGTGCATTGGTCTGATTACCTGACGATTGAAGGCAGATCCCCGGTATACCGGATTGGAAATGTAGAAAAACAGGATTCCCTGGCCCCAATCTCTCATGAACTGGAAAATCCGGTCATTGCCACACCCAAAAAATTTTTCTCGCAAAAGCCGCCATGAAGGTGCAGTGTTCGCAAAGGCCTTTTTAATTTTCCATTGCGTGCCTTGCGTAAAACTTGGCGCGTATTGCGTGAAACCAGATCCGTAAAATTTAGCAGAATACTCAAAATCGTAACCGAAACCATGAGATAAAAAGGCGTCTTTATAAGATTCCTTTCATATTCAAAATGAAGTGAATAAGCATCATCAAAATATTTACTGTAATGTTCCATAAAAATCCTTAAATTGAAGCGTACAAAATGTTGATAGAAAACATCATTATGAAAACATTATTTTTTATCATTTTTTTAACAGCATCCATATCCGTAAATTTTTTATCCGCACAGAGGTTAGCCGATTTCAGGACTCAGGCACCATCCCGGATCATGGAAAATACGATCCATAACAATTTTCAGTTCAACGGATACACCAACTACTGGCACGACATTTACCGGGAATGGATACGTTATGGAAATCTTTTTAAGATGGCGAATTCCAATATCCCAATGACCATTGCGCAGAGCAAAAGGGATCTTGCAGACGATATGGGC
Organism: Cyclobacteriaceae bacterium; assembly: GCA_018224645.1. Taxonomy (GTDB): domain Bacteria; phylum Bacteroidota; class Bacteroidia; order Cytophagales; family Cyclobacteriaceae; genus JAGTVG01. The sequence continues at coordinate 21,415 of JAGTVG010000365.1, read as the reverse complement.
GTTCCGGGACTGAAGATGCAGGAAGGATTTATAGCCGGGCTCCTTTCTGAACCGTATGAAATGCTGGATCAACCCACCATTCAGGAACTGGAAGATCGGATAAAAGAAAATAATGTACTGGTTCTCCTTGACCCGGTCTCAGATGCCGGGAAAGTACTTATGGAAAAATATCCGGACGATCTATCCGGGAATGAAAAACTTAAGAGTCACCAGCTATTTGCCGTAGATTACAGTGCGGTAGATGCATTCTACCTGGAAAATGAGGGACGGAGGATCTTTGTTATATCCGCTGAAAACAGGGAGGCAATTGAGAAAGTGCAACTCCTCATCGAGAATACAATCGATGTGGTGAATAAATATGACCTCCACCGTGGGTGGTTCGGCGTGAAGACCCTTTTGAAAAGTGTCACCTGTACCGCCGGTCATCCCCTGGAAGTGATGGGCAAAGGCATGAATGAAGGGAATACATGGTTTGTATTCGATGGATATATGGATTTCCTGGCAAAGGATGAATTGAAGGACTGGCTGACGAGGGTAAATCTTCCCATAGTTTCGGATGTTGGTTTTTCGCCCATTTACGGTTGCAGGGATTACGAAGGATTGCAGGTACAGAGTTTGTTCACAAAAGAATCATGGATCGATTATGCCCATAGCAAGGGCGGCTATATTTTCAGGGATGTTTTCGACACCCTGGCTGATCCGTTTCAATACCACGGTTATCTGGCCGGGGAAGGCAATAAGGAACAGATTGATCAGGAGGAGGTGCCATTTGTTTCCTCAACAGGTCAACTTGACAGAGATGCGTCCAACTGCATGGTGCTTTTCCTGAATAAAGGGGACCGGTTAACCAATGATACCATGTGGGAAGCTATTCTCAGCCGAAGGGAAGTGGCCGTTCTGGAAATGGGAAAAATGATGGGGCCCGCCTTGTATCGGAATACACTTGAAATGTTGCTGTTGGACCGGGCCTATCTCGAGGAGTATTTCGGGGATAAAGTAAGCCTGGAAGCGGAAATGGATAATTATCAGATGAACCTGACCATTACCAATTTCTATCAGCATCCCCTGAAAGGAAAACTGGAAATTGTTTTGTCCCCTGAACTCAGCATGGATGCCGGTTTGTCCTTCGAATTGATATTGCCGGCAAACAGTTCAAAAACATTATCATACCCCATCAAACCGTCTGCTGATGCCATGGACGGAACCAATCCCATTGCCGTTCATTATCAATGGGAAACCTCGAAAAAAAGTACACTGACCATGCTGGACCTTCCTCCTGTCGTATCGGTTCATCAACTGCTTTATGATCATGCTTCCCAGATGACCTATCCGGTCACCATCCATAATTTTTCATCCGGAGAACCTTTCCCCGTACAACTGGAAGTCCTTGATATGAACAAGCAGGGCAAAGTGATATTAAAAAACAGGCAAACCTGTTCGGCTCCAGTCGGTACTTACAAAAATATGGCATTTGACATCAAATTACCCGCAGGCAATTACCAGGTGAATGTATCCGCCCTCGGGGTAACACAAAGTGGTCAACTGGGGGTTGGGAAAGCTTCGGGAAGGCCATACGTATATGAAGTTGACCTGAACAGTGATGGGGTTATGGAATACCGTATGGAAAATGACAGTGTGCAGGTGACCCTGCTGGCCACAGGCGCCAGGGTGATTGAATACATTGTAAAATCCCGGAATGACAATGTATTGTTTAAGCTCTGGCCGGAAAAAGCCGTGGACGACAGGCGGGAATTCAGAAAACGGGGATATTATCCCTATGGAGGATTTGAAGATTTCCTGGGGCAGGGGAGCATGGAAACCCATAAGGTTTATGATGCAGAAATTGTACGAAAGGAAGGCGATTTCGTAAGGGTAAAAATGGCAGCCGATTATTTTGGTAACCGGCTGGAGAAAACATTCACATTGTATGGGAATTCCCCTTTACTGGAGGTACGGTTTGCCCTGACCTTTAAGAATCCGGAAGCCAATGTACTTGGGCCCCAGCCCATCCTGGAGCTCGGCAACCGGCATTGGACGGAGGATGTATTTATCATACCAGAGCTGGATGGTTTGTCCGAATACAGGATGAAACCGGAAAGGTATTATGGGCGGGTATTTCATATGAAGGAAGGATGGAATGCCGGTTATGACACCATGGAAGACATCACTTTCGTGGGCGCATTTCCTGTGACCCAGCCTTTGTTCCTCCATATGTGGATGAATCACCCGGTGAATAATGATGCACACCATTATTATGCTGAATTCCAGCCCTGGACGCCCATTTATCAGAAAAGTACCATGTATTTTTCCTATTATATCTGGGGAGCCGGCGGACCCTGGGAAAATGGTGTAAATGCGTTAAGGGACAGGAATCTTATTTCAACAAGATAAATATTAATACAGAAAATCAATTTACTGAATCAGATTCGGCAAAATAAAAGATATCATCAATGGCAAATTTTATATCCAGGATTATGGGAAACGGATCAGGAACAACATCATGCATGAGCCTGATCCTTGTAATTTCACTGTTCGTAAATCATTCCCTTGAAGCGCAAAGGACAAGGGGTGGCGGGGAATTGCACATCAGGGAAATTGAACTCGGATACCCCGCTCCGGGGATCCCTTTTTATCACTTTAAGGCAGAACTGGAATTGCCGGAATCTTCGATCATCGAAGTGGAAGCAGCCGTAGATGGTAAAGTACTCCGGGCTACTGAACTCCGCCGGGAAGATGAGGTGGAAAATCTGAGCAAACCACCGCTTTCCGAGCGTCCACCCTCAGGATACAGCATGTCGCAGGATGGTACCCATTATAAAAATCCGCATGTGATCGGATGGGTGAAATGGCAGCCGGGTCAAACCTATACGGTAAAGTTGTCTGTCCGGATGAAGAAGTCGGTCCATGCTTCGAATGATGATATCATTATAGCCGCGGAAAGAAAAGTGACCGCACCTTCGGGAGCCGAAGTCTTTGATGAGGCATGGCCAAAGTATAAATCGGTGGTAGTCAGTGAAACAGCCGGGATCAACCGGACTGACGAACCCGTGGAAGTACTCCTCGCTTTTTATCCCGATGAAGCGCTGCATCTGACCCGCGAGATCCGCGTGGTTGCTGTAAACCCCGGGACACACGCACTGGAGGAGGTTGCATCCCAGGTATATGACATTCAGAAATTCCTGGAGGAGGATGATCTAGCCCCTGATGAAAGTGGGGACCCCACGAGGGAGGTACCCTTGTGGATGCCGACCGTCACTTCCCGGGTTGCCTTTCTGGCCAGCGTCCCGGCGAAATCAAGCCGTGTATTTTTAATCTACTATGGCAATGAAGATGCAATGGCCAAAACGTATCAGACCGACCTGAGGGTACAGGGAGAGCGTCCCGGAATGCTCATTGAAAATAATCAGATCTCTGTTGTGTTGCATCCCGAATCGGGACACCTCGACCAGATTGTTCTGAAAAGTAAACCCGGTGAGCCCTTGTTCCACCGGATGGAAACCAATGGGGCCATTCACTGGAATCCGGGGATCTATGTACCGCCCAGGGCATGGACCCACACCGCAGACTGGAAACCTCCGGCTAATATCAATTCGGTGGCCGGACCTGTCATTGCCACCAATGAAATGTGGGATCATCTGAGGGGAGTGCCCGAGGTGGATGCTTCGGTGAGGTATGAGTTTTATCCGGGAATGCCCTATTTTATCAGCTCCACCTGCATGCGGATCAATGAAACCGTGAATTGCCTGGCCATGAGGAATGCCGAGATCGTGTTCAAACGCGAACTGATGACCCATGCATCGTGGTATGATATCGTAAGGGATTCAATCATCACATACAATGTCAGTACCATGCCGGACCTGACGGATATAAAAATGGAAGCCGATGTTCCATGGATCACATTCTTCAACGAAGAGACGGGAATAGGTTTCGCCGGAATACAGCTGGGTTATGCGAATGCAGGCATTGAATCAAGAACACGTCTGTTGAACCCATTTTTTTATATTACCGGCGGACCCTGGATCTACTGGGCACGCGGCCTTTCCCATCCTTTTTTATCGTCCAATATGCAGCAGGTAGTTCCCGCATTGAAGGGCAGTGTATTTTCAGAAAAATGGGCTTATCTTATTTATGAAATTGCTCAGGGAAACGAACCCTATGCACCGGTGCTTGAATGGCAGCGACGCCTGACCCATCCGTTGCGTGTTCAGCTGGTTGAGGAAGTGGATGACAGGGTTTCTAAAACGGTGGTTGAAATATTCATGGACGAGGGCAGAAGCGGATGGGAGGAACGGGAGACAGGCAAGCATGGGAAGGAATAGGAAAAACGTGAAGCTCGAAGCACGAAGGTGGGGGGCGATCTGTACGTTCCCGCTCAGGATCATACCAATGGAGGACCCTGAAGATTTTCAGATCAGGAACCCCCTCGGGAGATTTCTATTGGTTAAAGAAATTATATTTCAATTGATGAGCCGAGGTCTTCAAACCAGGATCCATGCCGTCATTCCGGGTTATGGATTAGATAATTAATTAAAACAAACGAACAAAATCATGAGCTCCAGAAGGAAATTTTTAAAATCCACGGCTGTCCTTGGCAGCATGTCCATTTTTCCGGAATATATGCAAGGGATGCCCAAAAAGAAACCCCTCATCGATGAAAAGGGTAAAAGCATCATCGGCATTTACGGGCCATGGGCTGACCAGCTTGTAACCGATCCGCCGTCCCTCTCATACCGGAAAGGCGGCTGGGAAAATCTGGAATCATGGCGAAAGATGGCCCTGGATAAAACCAGGGAATTGATATCTTCACCGGAGACAGGGAATACACCTGCGGTTACCGTGGACAAAAAATATGAATATGATGGACTGGAAATTGAGGAACTCAGCTGGCAATTGCCATACGGTCACAGGACTGAAGCCATATTGCTCAAACCAGCGAATGCCGGAGGGCCCTTACCGGGCATCCTGGGACTGCATGACCATGGCGGCAATAAATATTTTGGCAAACGAAAGATCACCAGGACTTCCAATCAGATGCATCCCATGATGGAACACCATCAGCAACAGTATTATGAGGGCAATGCCTGGGCCAATGAGGTTGCCAGGCGGGGTTATGTGGTCCTCGTCCACGATACTTTCACCTTTGGCAGCCGGCGTGTCCGGTTTGAAGATATGGCTGAGATTACCTGGGGAGGCAGTTCAACCCGTGGCAGATCCGACAGGAACCCTGAGGCACATGAAAACATTGAAATATATAACCAATGGTCCGGAGAACACGAGCACATCATGGCGAAATCACTGTTCTGTGCGGGCACCACCTGGCCGGGGGTTTATCTGGCGGAAGACCGGCAGGCACTCGGGATATTGGCCGCCCGGAAGGAGGTAAACAGTGAACGGATCGGATGTGCCGGACTTTCCGGCGGCGGGTTACGCACCGTTTACCTTGGCGGAACAGATCACCGGGTCAGGTGTGCCGTTTGTGTCGGCTTCATGTCTACCTGGTCGGATTTTCTCCTGAACAAAGCCTATACCCATACCTGGATGACTTATACACCGCTTTTGCCAAAATACCTCGATTTTCCGGAGATCCTGGGTTTACGTGTTCCCCTTCCCACCATGACGATGAATAACAGCCAGGATGGATTATATACGCTCCCTGAAATGGTAAAGGCCGATAAAATTTTACAGGAGACCTTTGCGAAGGCTGGCGCGGCGGATCATTACCAGGGCCGTTTTTATACGGGCGACCATAAATTTGATGCCGCGATGCAGAAGGATGCTTTCGAGTGGTTCGACAGGTGGCTGAAATAGGAGGGCAACCGGGTAATCGGGTTATCCGGGGAATTGGGGATCCCGAGGCGCCTGACAATGTCGGGGCTCGAGAATACACGACCTCCCGCCCATGGCCGGATCGTCGGGAATCGGACAACCGGGTAACTGGGTAACCGGGGATCAATGCCGCATATCACTCAGTGTTTAATCCTTCAATCTTTGTCAGGGAAATTGAGCATAAAAGGTCAATTCTAAATTTTGGATGGATTTTAATGATAATTCGTTGGGGATATGATTTTGTGGTGCGAAGCGCCATGCATGAAGACCCGGCTGAAATAAAACCAGGTTGTTTTCGCTATGAAGTTTTCATTGAAAAATTACGGAAATATTCAGAAAAGTTCAGGAAGGATCTTTCGATAATATTTCTATCAGGTTCTCATATTTATTTCTGACATGTTTTGATGATACTGAATCCATGACGACCAGCATTTGTTTTTCCAGATTGGCCCGTGTGGAAGCTTCCATCCATATCCTGTTTTTCACCACTGAATTGTATAGGCTGTCTGTAAGCCTTTCCAGGTCTTTTGTAAGGTAGGTTGAAGAATTTTTCTGTTTTTCAAGAATAAATGCCACCTGAGTCAGGTATGTGAATCGCAGGGTTGGTAATCCTGTCTGCATCCGGATAACTTCCTCCTCATCAGATTCATTTATTTTTTGCGAAAGCTGCAGCATTTGCTCCATGATGGAAAGCCCGAACAGATACAATTCAATCAATTCCCGGTTATAAAATTGATCCTGGCTATTTTCATTGGTATATATACCAGTCAGATCACTTTGAATCAGTATATAGGATTGTATTTGCATTGCTTTTTCCATTAAGGGCATTGCATCATCCTTGAGAAATGAAATATTGTCCATGCTGATCAATCGATCAAAATACTTTCCTGATTTATTACTCCCTTTCCTGGGCAGCGCACCCGGCCGATCTGATCTCAGTTGGGATAAAACGACATACGCCTGCCGGTAATCCTCATGTTTCCAGGTTCTCGTCGGATCCGCCATGCCAAGTTTTTTGTATTCCTCCACGCTGAGAGAAAGATCCCTTTCCGGGGATTTTTTACATGAACATAGTATCAGAAGAACTGTGAATAAAAAAATGTGGTATTTCTGCATTTTAAACTACTTGATATGATTGAATTCATAAAACTGAGCATGATCATTATTAAGTAAAAAAATCAACATATCCTTATCTGGGGACAAATTAATCATTTTTATGTCACGCACTTCCCCATCAAGTAATAATCCGCTCACATGATTAGGAACTTCCTTAAAATTACCATGCCTGTCTCCCAAAAGAAGTAATCCCTTATTGGCATCATAATGTCCAAATTTGATCCTGAAACCATAAAAATTACCAGCAAGTATCAGATCCAGATGACCATCCTGATTGAAATCTCCTGTCTGAATTCCATAAACCGGAGATAATTGTGCCTGCATGGGTAACGAAGTAAGTTCAAACTGATTGTTGCCCTTATTTTCAAGGTAACTGCTGCTGAAATTGGTGGCTTTCAATTCCAGGGCTTTCTGAAGGGCTTCTTCTGAAAAAATATCAGAAATTGTTTGATCCGCATAGGATTTATAATCAGGATATTTATCATGTATACCATTTATCTTAGCGGCCAGATCATCCTTTGAATAGATCGGATAATTTTTACCATTGTTATAATGGCCTATCACGGCATCAAGTGATCCATCATTGTCGAAATCTTGGGCATAGATGCGGACAGGTTCGCCGACTGACGCGCTAAGCTCAGAATTCAATCCAAAATTTCCAAGAACAAAATCAGGATCTCCATCCTGGTCAAAATCAGCGGAAACGATCCTGTTCCACCATCCGAATGAATTTTCCATCAATTTCTGATCCATGATCTCATGAAATTCTGAACCTGTATTCAGGAATATCCTCACAGGCATCCATTCACCCACCAGTATGAGATCCGGGAAACCATCACCGTTGATATCGGCCCAGATTGCATCGGTTACCATTCCCGGATATTCCAGGCCCTCATTTTTAATTTTGGTCACATCCCTGAAATGCCCTTTTCCATCATTCTCCAAAAGATAGCTTCTTGGGGCTATGGGATATAAACCAGGAGTCAGTCTTCCGCCGATAAACAGGTCGGGATCCCCATCATTATCCATATCGGCGGATTTAACACAGGATCCGCTTGATATCATTTCAGGCAGATGATTTTCGGCTTTTGAAAATGATCCCTTGCCATCATTGAGATACAAACGGTCCTGCAGGTTAGAAGAAGAAATTGTAAATTCATTACCTCCACTGACCACATAAAGATCAAGATCCTTATCCATGTCCACATCAATGAAGCGTGCACCAAGATCCTCACATGTTGCATCCTTTTCAAAACATGTCATTTCCTGTTGTTCAAAACTGCCGTTACCATCATGGATGTATAATTTTCCAGGAAAACCTTTTGATCCACCTATAAAAATATCTTCGTGTCCATCGTTATCCACATCTCCTTTTGCCAGGAATGGTCCCTGTGTAGAGAGCAGATAGGGAAGTAACGGCTGGTCCCTGAAATCGTTGTAATCATTTTCCTGATGTTTAAAGTTACCCAGTGTATCTCCATGCAACGCCCTGAAAATCTGATCATGTGGTGATGGGTCCTGAAGCTCTTTTTGATAAGCATTTTCATTTTTAAGGGTAATCACCTGGCCGGCTTCAATGTTGGTGATTTCCTGCACACGTAAGTCAGGCCAGATGATCCTGAGTGTATCTACATGGGTAGCGCTACCCAATCCAAAGATGATCGCATGATCCATGGACGACATATATCCCCGTGACGGCATAAATTCCTGTGTATAAACCCGGTCCTTGCAGGTGATATCGATCCGCGCCCCGATTCCGCCTGTATTGAAACCACTTCCAATCAGTTTTATTTTCAGGTAATGGTTTCCTGTAATTTTGTCCGAATTGTTTCTATAGACAAAAGCGTAATCGTTGACGTTACTGATCACCAGGTCCATATCACCGTCATTGTCCAGATCGCCGTAAGCTGCCCCGTTTGAAAGCGTTTTTTTATCGAATCCCCATTGATCCTTAACATCGGAAAATGTGAGGTCTCCATTATTTCTGAACATGTAATTCTTTAATATGGTAGGGGGAACCTGGTTGACAAAATCTATATCATTCATACCTTGTCCTCCCCTTTGCTGTACCACGGCGTCTTCAACAAGCATCATTATTACGTCCATATGGGTATTGTTCTTGCCATATCCATTGGTTATAAAAATGTCCTTCAATCCATCATTGTCATAATCGAACAGCAGGGGCGACCAGCTCCAATTGGTGCTGAACACCCCGGCATACTGACCAATCTCCGTAAAATACTTCCCATGATTGTTCAATTGCAGCATATTCCGGGTTGTTTGATGATAAAAACCTCTCGTTTCAAGCAATTTGAATTTTTCATAATTATGCGGCCCTTCCACAAGTTTTTGTTCAATATTATCTTCCGGAAGCATATCGAGGGTAAAAAGATCAATATAGCCATCATTGTTGATATCCGCGGCATCACAGCCCATCGAAGAAAAGGATACATGGCTGAAATATTCTTCCAGTTGTTCTGAAAAGGTCCCGTCTTTCTGATTAATAAACAGATAATCCTGTTCATAATAATCGTTGCAGATATAAATATCGGGCCAGCGATCATTGTTAAAATCCGCTACCGCAATTCCAAGTCCGAAATTGATGACATTGGAGATGATGCCTGCTTCCCTGGTTACCTCTGTAAAGAAAGCCCCGTCATTCCTGAAGAGTTTATGTCCGTATCTGGCACTCGGTTCATGTTTATAACCGGCCGATCGCTCGTTAAACATGGCATAGCTATCCACAGAATGATTGAGCGTGAACAGATCCAGGTCACCATCCTTGTCATAATCAAAAAATGCGCTGTGTGTGGAATAGGCAGCATCATCGATACCATACTCCCCGGCTTTCTCTGAAAAAGTCAGATCGCCGTTATTGATAAACAACAAGTTTTTTCTGTATTCAGGTCTTCCGTCTGTCGAACTGCAGACATAAATGTCGAGGAATCCATCTCCATTGATATCAGCCATATTCGCCCCGTTATTCCATGTTTCCCGGGCGGAAACTCCGGCCTTTGCGGTGATGTCTTCAAATTTAAAATTTCCCTTGTTCAGGTAGAGGCGGGAAGCAGCCAGATTGCCGGTAAAATAAATGTCAGATAATCCATCATTGTTGATATCGCCAATGGATACTCCTGCTCCATTATATAAATAGCTGTAATGCAGGTGATTGAAATTTTCGGTTTCCTCAATGACATTCCTGAATTTTATACCGGTCCGTTCATTCGAAATCAGCGTAAAAAGTTCGTCTTTCTGTTTACAGCAGGAAATAAAGATTAAGCTGAAACTCAGAATTATAACGCGATATAAAAGACCTTTTTTCATCCGGTTGCATGGCATTTCAATATCCGCCTGATCTAAAAAAGTAATAATTGCCCTTATAATAGATTCAATTTATTAAAAATTAAAAAAGACAGGCATTTACGCCTGTCTTTTTTTCTTACTGTAAAAGGTAATATCATTTCAATTGGCAGGATTCCACCAAAGCCGTGTGGATCCTTTATCGGGTCCTCCTAATTTCTGTAAGGCATCCTGTACTGCTTCCGAATTGGTTTCATATTCACCGCTGACAAACTGTACCCTGCGCATCATTTCATCAGGGGCTACATCCGGATTTTCAGAAGCCATTCTCGGATACATCCTGGGCAGATCGGTGCGGCGTACCTCGGCCCAGGCTTCCCATCCATCCGGATACAATCCAAGCCATTTCTGTGTCATGATCTGTTCGAGTGCTACGGCAGGATCATATTTTACCGGAATTGTTGAAAGCGGCACCGGTGCATCGTGGGTTGCGATGGGCACATTTGTACTCTGCTGATAAGCGGCAATAGCGGATGGATCTGTTATGCCCCAGTATATCATACTTTTTTCTATGCCCAGATTGTAGAGTTCTTCGGCAGATCCACCCATAGCCCAGCCCCTCAAGGCGCCTTCTGCCCGCAGGAAATACGCTTCAGGTGAAAGCATGATTTCCCATGGAAGCGTACTCTGCACATCAACAGGGATCCATCTGGGTCCTAACCTGGATAGATTGTCATAGAACAATTCCGGCTTGGCAAGGTCAACGATTTCGTATCCGTTGCGCAAACCCCTGTATTCTCCATCTGTAACTGCCGGAGAGAAAAACTCTTCCATCCGTGGATCTTCATACCCTTTCAGTACACTTTCCATGGCAGCACTCATACGGAATTCATTCCAGGGTACCATCCTGGGCATATTATGCGGTGAATTGGCAGTTGTCTGGAAAATGGCATCATCGTCATTGCTCGTCATTACGCCAGCTGTAACTGCTTTCTCAGCTTCGGTCTGTGCAATGGTTTGCTCCACGTTGGATATCCTCATCGCAATCCGGAGTCTCAACGTGTTTGCAAAAATGATCCATTTGTCGATGTCGCCCCCATAGATCTGATCATTTGCTCCAAAGGCATTTCCGCCTTGATTTGCGTTCAAAATGGCCAGGGCATCATCCAGCGTCTTGAAGAAACTCAGGTAAATGTCGCGTTCACTGTCGTACGGTACATTTGGTTCGGCATTATTTACCTGGGAATAAGGAATAGGTCCCCAGTAATTCGCAATACGTTCATAAACGATTACACGCCAGATCTGAGCCAGCGCATGTAAAGTTTCAAATCCCGGGTTAACAGCAGGATCCGTCGCAACCAGAATCTCGCCCAGGTTATTTGGAATATTACTGTAGAAAGCATTCCATGCTCCATTCAGCCAACCTCCCACCAGGACATACCTGTCAGAACTGAATGCGTTCTGGGTATTGGCAAAATACTGGCAATAATGATCTGCGAACAGGTTCTGCGAGATCTGGTGATAATCCATATAAAAACCTATATACTGGAGACGTCCATACATGTTACCCAATGTGGCGGCATCCAGTTCAGTCAGCACCCGGTCATTGGTATTTATTTCCTCGAAATCATCAGTACAGCTGGAGATAAGGAATGCCATCAACATACCGGCCAAAACAAATTTTGATGTTATTTTTATTTTCATGATCATGAATTTATAATCTTTAGCCAATTAATTAAAATCTGAACCTTGCATTAAAACCATAGGTTCTTGAACTGGGTACGGCAAATCCCTCTAAACCCTGTACGTTGCCTGTACCAACAGACATGTTCGGATCAATAATCTCCGAAGCGTTATGCAGGAATCCCAGATTTCTACCGTATAGTGAAAGTCCGATGCTTTGAAATATAGTTGATCTGACATTCCAGGTATATCCCAGCAATACTTCCCGTACCCGCACATAGGAAGCATCATAGCGGTAGGGTTCTCCAATGGGCGTATTTCTTCCTCCCAGGGCATGCCAGTAAGCTTCTGCCGTAGTTTCGATGGTGTTTTCTTCATAGCCGGTTACATTTCCCTCATCATCCAATAATTCAATTACCCCATCGACCACAAATCCATCTCTTCCATTGAGAGTGGCTTCGGAATAACCATCGAATGTAAGGTTGGCTTCCGTAAAGGAGAAGACTTCGCCACCCATCCGCATATCGAGCAGTACGCTCAGTTCGATCCCCTTAAAGCTGAAACTGTTGGACAGTCCTCCCATCCAGTCCGGATTGTAATTACCCATCGGGATGGTTTGTCCAGGACTGGTAACAGGCAGACCGAGGCTATTGATCAATATCCTTCCATCCTCATTCCTTTCAAATCCTCTGGTAAAGATCTGTCCATACGGTTCTCCCTCGACCACTTTGATCGTGGTCATCCAGCTGCGGCCGCGGATGGTGTATTCATCGAGTTCATCCGTCAGTTCAACAACCATACTTTCATTCTGTGCATAATTGAAGGCAAGGTCCCAGCGGAAATCACCTGCAATGACCGGAGTTGCATTTAAGGTGAGTTCAATCCCCTTGTTCTGCACATTGCCTGCATTAATGAATTTAGCCGTGTATCCGGATGGTGGAGGCAAGGGAATAGACAGTAACTGGTTGATTGTGTTTGATTTGTACCAGGTAAAATCAAATCCCAGCCGGTTGTTGAAAAAATTAAGCAAAAATCCCAGTTCAGTTGATTTGGTCCGCTCGGGCTTGAGATTTTCTTCAGGCAAAGTACCGCTTCTCGAAGCATAACCCAGGACGCCACCGGCACCAAAACCATAAGTTTTGTCAAGCCTGTAAGGATCCGTATCGTTTCCCACCTCAGCATAATTGGCCCGTATCTGGGCAACGGACAGAAAACGGGGAAGTGTATTCAGCATGTCGGAAATGACCCAGGTCAGGCCAACTGACGGATAGAAATAAGACCAGCTTTCCTTTGGCAGGGTTGAAGACCAGTCATTTCTTGCCGTAGCATTTAAAAACAGAAAGCTTTTAAAGCCAAGGGTCGCAAATCCATAAAGTGAATGGATCTTTTTTTCTGACCCACCCTGGTTGGCAAGGATCTGGCTTGTATTCGTGATCACAAACAGGTTGGGCTTTAGAAGCCTGTTCGTTCTGGTATTAAGCGATTCGAATTTCTGATACAACATGTTCCCACCCACAGAGGCTGTCAGCGACCAGGTATCACCGCCCCACATATTTCTATAATTCAATATAAAATCGTTATTGGTTTCCAGGGAATTCCTGTTATCCAGGTTGAGGTTTCCGGCATCGGCAATGGTAAAAGTATTGTAATACTGTTTGTAGGACCATACGTCATAAATCTGGTCCAGGGAAGTCCGCACCATTAAGCTAAGATGATCCGTAAACTGGTACTTTAGAGATCCCATGGCGATGACGCGGTCTCTTTTTTCCTCACGGATGGTCCTGTTCAACATCCAGTAGATGTTTTCACCCCCGTTGGTTCCCGGGTTCCAGTAATTCTGAAGGCGTATTCCGGCATTGTCAAAATATTCAAAATTTTCGGCATCTTCCAGGGATATGTTGCTGGGTTGCCTGTAGATTGCTCTCATGGGATTGTTGAAATCATCGCCGGTGGACAGTCTGTTATTTACAGTCTGGGTGAAATAAGTTACTTTTGCGTCGAAGGAAAATTTATCCGAAAGATTTCCGTCGAAACGCAGGTTAAAATTATTTCTTTCAAGTCCATTGGTGGGTACAATGCCCTCCGTGATCGTGTTGGTGAAAGAAAATAAGCCTCTCACCTGGTCATCCCCGCCTGTCAGCGTCAGGGTGTTGGCAATATTATAACCTGACCGGAAAAAGTCATTGAAATTATCATGGGGGAGGTAGGCATATTCAGCCGGTCCTGCCCAATTCGGATCGGGAGACCAGTGTTCGACCATCTGTCCTTCCATCTCCGGGCCCCATCCTTCCTCGCTGTTTTTAATATAGGTTCCGCCGTTTCCCTGGCCATATACATTCTGGAATTCAGTAAGGACCAGGGCTTTATCCATCGACCAGTTAGTGTTGAATTCAACACCGATACCCGTTCTTGCCACACCCTGTTTTGTGGTGATTACGATGGCACCATTGTTCGCCCTTGAACCGTATAATGCGGTTGCGTTAGGCCCTTTCAAAACGGTAACCGTTGCAATGTCGTCCGGGTTGATATTGCCAATGCCGTCGCCCTGCTGTACACCTCCATTCTCACTGTTGGGTGTACCCCATGAAAAATTACTGATCGGAACGCCATCTACTATATACAATGGCTGGTTGTTGCCTGCAATAGACCTGTTACCCCGGAGAACGACCCGCGAGGCAGAGCCGACCCCTGCACTTGATCTGACAACATCCAATCCGGCTACTTTTCCGGACAGGGAATTAATTACATTTGATTCCCTGGCTTCAGCCAGTTCATCCGCACTCACGTTCTGGGCAGCATAACTGATCTGCTTTTTTTCCCGCTCAATACCCAGGGAGGTGACCACAACTTCCGAAAGCTGTGTGATATCCTGCGTCATCGCAACATCGATTACCGACCTGTTCCCGACCACTTCTTCTATGGAATTGTATCCCACATAGGTAAAACTCAGAACTGCCTCCGGGCCAGGGACTATAATTGTATAAGTTCCTTCTGCATTGGTGGTAGTTCCGGATAATGTGCCTTCTATCAGGATGTTAACCCCAGGTAGACGTGCACCGTCCTGTTGATCAGTAACCGTTCCTGTGACAGTTATTTCCTGCGCCAGGATACTCGTGAAAGACAGGGCAAATACAAAGGTCAGAAAACTTAATCTCCGGGATTTTGCATTTACTCTGTCAGATTGTAAATGTTTGCATTTCATGATAGTGAATTAAGGTTGCAAATAGTAGCTGAAATTATTTAAGTTAAACAACTAGAAAAGACAAGGAAAGAATTGATCTGTTAAGCCTCGAATAATTTTCAATATCCCTGTGTTTTTATAGTAATCTATTATTATAAGCGATATTATATCCGGATTTTTAAAAGAGTAATATTCAAAGTAGGAATTTCAATTTGATTTTGCAAATGATTTTAAAATTAGTTATGGTTCCCGGTCCCTTTATTTCAACAGTTCACGTCAAGGATTTTTTCAGGACTATACCGGGAAAAATTCGCCCGTACGTAACCCGGAGAGGAAACATTATTGATTTGCGGCTGGAATAATATTGTTATATGTTCCTATTATGGGGTGATTTCCACGATGGCCAAACCTTTTGGCGGAAGCGAAAAATTCACATCGATTTTTCCGTTCCGATAGGAATTTAAAAATCCTTTCCCATCAACGTCCGTCAGATAAATATTTCCTGTATCAGGAAGATCATAATCGCCGGCTGAAAAACTGAATCTGACAGGAAATGGATCGGCACTGATGCTTGCGATGGCAATAGCGATGTTTTTATCATCCGATTGCCAGGTACCGGTATATACCTGGGGGTACTTACCGGTGAATGAGGTAACATTATCCTGCCCCCGGCCGGCATAGATGGACAACCGGGAAATATTCATTTCCTTCTCAGGGATTTCCATGGCCGGTGAACGTAAAAATTTTCCATATAAGAGATACTTCAATCCTCTATAACGGACCCTGGCCAGCCTGATCATATAATCGATTTCCTCCTTTCTTTCCGATGCCAGAAATGACCTGTAGTTGGCAATGGCTGGCTGCATGCCCCAGACAAAGGATCTTGCCTGCTCCATCAGGAATTGTAAATTAAAAGATTCATCCAGGAGTTTAAGGGGTCCTTCAGGTGCAAATTCCTCAGGCCAGCGTTCATCATACGGCGGGGTAAGCAGGGAGGAATAATTGCCATAGGATACTGCATACGGATGATATACTGCCTGGAACATTGGAATGGTTTCCCAGTCTCCCGGTCCGGCATATCTTTCCTTGCTTACCTGTAATGTCAGAAAAGCATCCAGATAAGGGATCCAGGATTCACCACCGCCTTCACCCGCCAGCACCGGCCGTTCCTTCTCCGGTAATTCCTGGCGGATCATTCCGGTAAGCCGTCCGAAATGATCCACCCAGTAATTTCCTCCGCCAATAGCATGACCATGCTTATTGTCATAACACATCCTGGAGAGGCAGGCCTGGTCCATATATATACCGCTGAGTCCGTATTCCTGAATGGCTTTCCGGGCCAGGGAGGCGTATTTATCCTTCCAGAACGGTGTGGCAATGCACATATTGGTCAGGGATTTACCCGTAAAAATATTATAAACATGTGATCTCAATGACCCATCGATGTTTTTCACGGCATGGGTTGAAGCATTTTCTTCAGTCCAGCTTTTCGTGGAGGTTCCCCATTGCAATACATTCATATAAACAATCGCCTGAATGCCCTTTTCACGGGCACCGGAAACTGCGGATATAAATGGATCCCTTCCTTCCCTGGGAGGAAAATATTCGGGGAATCCCACATCATAGGCGCAGTCATGCCACCAGTGCCAGAATACATTGACAGGCAGGCCAAGCCGTTGTTGCAGGTCCAGGGCAGGGTTCAGCACAAGATCAGAATTACCCCTGTTCCACACCCATAAAGCCGTACTGTCAAGCCAGCCGGGGCTGATCCTGTCTTCCGAACACCATTGCTGTCTGGAAGCCCAGTCACGATACAGCACTGCGGCCGTGATCCAATCTCCTTCAAATGACCCGATTATCGCTTCATAAGGGGTGGAATAGGACTGTATTGTTGAATCCGGCGGAGGATAGTTGTTCATCTGCCAGGTCAACCGGTTTAATGTATCCAGTGAGACTGTAAAGCTTTTCCGGTAAGCCAGGCTGTCATTGCAGGCTGCATAAAAGCCGGATCTTTCCTCATTATAAAGGTATAAACATTGCATCGAGAGTTGCCCGGGATAATCCCATTCAAATTTTTTTTCCCTGTTCTGGATGGAGGATAGATGTTTCCTCGGATCCCGGATTTCCTGTCCCATCCAGAACGGCACCGCGAGCTTCTCTTCCCCCTGATCTCCCTGATCCTTCAAGCCTCTGATTTTTGGGAAAACAACCTGATGCACCTGATCACCTTCGATACCCTCCACCGATATTTTCCAGGAGGATAATGGCCGGCTTTTTTCCAGGGAAACAGAAACCGTTACCCGTAATTTTTTATTGTCCTGGCCGGCAAAATTTTCCCAATTGAGGACCAGGTTTTTCCCGTCAGGATGAGAAAAGGAAAAAAGAAACGGTGAGGAAGGATCCAGATTGCTGATCGTACCATCCTGCAGGAAGCTTATCTCCCAGGGCGGATCCGTCATAGAGTCTGTCTCCAGGTAATCAATGGAATTAACGAGGTCTTTCATTTCGATCAGTGCACCATTCCTCCGGTCAAATCCAAGCCTTATTTTCTGATTATCCAGGTACAGGTTTTCTTCAACCTGGCCATACCGGCAGCCTGACCATGAGAAAATCACCAGTCCAAGGAGTACAGGGAAAAGGAGAGATTTATGAAGTCTTAAAATATGAAGTCTGAACATATAAGGCAGTATAACCCCGATTATTCCTACCGCAGCACAAGGCTGCAAACAAATATATAAATGCATATCATTAATTTAAATGGATAGAACAGATAAATATGTTTACAGAGACATTTAAAAAACTTGACTTAAAATTTTGTTAAAAAAGTAAAGTTTTATGGAGTGATAACATAAGTTATTATTAAAATAGAATACTAACTGGATGTATATTAATCATTTTCAATAAGATACGTGATACCCGATGAAAGCGGAACGGCCCTCCGAGCGATTTTTCGGGTTAATTCATCAGGAAGTCATTTCAGATTATACTCCATGAGCTCTTTCTTGTACGCGAGATTGCCATCAGGAATAACAACCGCAACCCATGGCATTTCCGGGTTTAAAATCTTTCCCCGCCATTCAAACACGAACGGGTTCGAAGTATTGAGGTTTAATGCCTTATGGGTCCCCTTGATGTTCAGGTTTTCAACGCGGATGTCCAGAAAATGATCCCCGCTGCCGCTGCCGCTTACCCGGATCCTGATATCTTTCTTTTCATTGACATCGGCTTTTAGATCGAAATCCATTACCCGGCCAGGTTTAAGAACCAGGTCATAGATTCCTCCCGGAAGAAAATTCCGGTTTGTGGATTCATTGCCGCTTATAATGCTGTAACGTCCTTCCGGGATCATAGCCCTGAACCTGCCGGACGCCTGATCAGGCTGGATGACAATTTTTTGTCCTGATGAAATGTCGACAAATTCTACCAATTTTTCCGCACTCCCCTCCACAAGTGCCGGACCTGCAAGGTCCCGCATCAACCCGATCCACCGTATCACGGGGTAAACCCAGATCTCCTTATATGTCCAGGAATTCTGAACAGGCCAGTAGGGAACATCATTTTCACCCCGTGTCTGGATACCGACAGGCAGTCCGCCTACCATATCGCCGGACATGACTGAATACAGGGGAGGAAAATCATACCCTTCCCCCCACATGGTGCTTTGTGAAAAGGGATTGCGGCCAATCACCCATTCCAGCTGGTGCTGGGAATATCTGATGGAAGGAAGATCATTTCTCAGATGAGCCGCCCAGGCATTGGCCTGTGCCTGTGAGAGGATGGTGCCGAAATGTCCGCGGTAATCCATCCATACAGGAAAAAGCCTGAGATAATGACCCTTTCCCAATGGGATTCCCGCTAAAACCTGTTTCCGGAATGATTCCTGTCTGCTTTCCGGCGCCGCCTGGTATTCCTCGTCGCGGTAGATGGAAGCGGGGAAAACACCATAGGGGCCGGTATAGCCTGCAATGGTCTGAAGATACCTGGCGTGCAGGGTGATTGCAGCATACCATTTCATCCAGTGAGGATGGTCAGGGAAAGCATCGCAAAGCAGGCTGAGCGCCTGTATGGGTGCATGTTCCCTTCCCTTGTGGACATAGTGCAATATGCGTTCCTTATCGGGGCCTGTGTAGAAGAATCCATTTAATGGGATGTCCCAGTCAGGTTTCACTTTCTGTTGGGAATTAACGATCATTTCGGCCCATTCAATAACTTTTTCAACAAATCTGATTTCACCCGTCGCTTTCCACAATTCCAGGGAGGCCACTGTTCCAGCTGCAGGCACCTCATGGACCACATTATCGGAGTCAAAATTTCCCCGGAATATCGACCCGGAGCTGTTCATATCCATGGTTTTGATGCCATCCACACCAAATTGCCAGTCTTCAATGGCCATTTTTAGGGCAAGTGAAGCCAGCTGCGGATCATGTTCCTGTAACACCCGGCTGCCTATGGCCTCGGCCGCGGAAGCCATAAAATGATCCATCGGGGAATTACGTGCCTTGGAGATAACGTCATCAAAATCACCAATGATGCCATTCGTTCTTCTCGTGCTTACTGAACCACCATTTCTGTAACCATCCCGGAAGCTGGTCTTCAAGATCCAGTCGAGTCCCCATTGACCCTCTTCAAGCAGTCGTTCATAAAGTTCCGGATCCTCCTTCCTGATATGCAGGCGTTCCGCGAGACTGAACATGGCATAGACAGCTTCACTCGTATTACCGAGTCCCTGGGTAAGATCACCGGCATCGTGCCAGCCACCGTTAATGACGATTTGCCTGTCTTCATGGAGGCATCTCCAGTCACGGTGACAAACCCGGTGCACACCGGGAATGGCGGTTCCGCACCGTTCCATATAGAAAAAATTCAAGGCTTTGAATATGGTTTCCCTCCATACATTGGGATCGATCCGGAATGGTTCTGTCCGGATATCCCCTGATTCGAGCATATAGGTCCCCGGCTGCCGGATTTCTGTGAAATCCATGACCTGGTAATCCCCCAGATTGGAACTCACAGTTTCCAGGTTTTTGGACAATACTGTTTCACCCGTTCCCTGATGGATCACATGAAATTCGTCTGCATTCAATCCATTCGCGATTGCGGTTTTGACAGCACCGGATTGATAACCAGTATGAGCATACGAGATCCTTCCGGGCCATACATCCCAGCCTTCGATATGATCCGGTTCTACTTTCTGTAGTTCCAGCTGATCCAGAAAAAAGGTTGCCGTATCCGTTGCTTCCGGCTCATTTCCCGCCATATAATAGGATATTTCCAGGCTTGTTACCTGATCGCGGGCCACATTGCTGATTTCCCATACCACATGGTTCCATTCATGATTCCTCAGCATGAGAGAGGTTTCCCCTTCCTGGCCGAAAAGTGCCGGTAATTTTTCATTTCCCTCATTAAAAAGGCGGAGTTCAATCCAGTTTACAAAAAATCCGGGACAGTCCGGATAGATCCATATTGAGATACGGTTCGATCCTGTCCAGTCTTCCCGGTTAAAAAGTCTTCTTACCCCTGTTGTACCCCATCCTCTCCCGCTGCGGGGACCGGGTATGTGCAATTTAGTGGGCATACGCATGCGGAGGGATTGACCTCCATCCCGTGATTTTTCCCGGGTGAGGACCATTTTCGTAAGATGTTGTCTGGCTTCCGTAGCCTGGGCATCCACCCGTGCATCCACCACCTGCTGGGCACCGCTTGTGAAGGTTATCCAGTTATCCAGATTTTCCATGTCGTCCAGTAACCTGCGGTCCAGCACCTTCTTATTCAGCCATCGGTATGCGGCGGAATTTTCAAAATCCGCCATCAGGGGCTGCCGGTCACCGCCAATGCTGAAAAGACCAATGGTCAGGATTAAAAAAATCAGTATGGATTTCATTCTATTACTGTTTGTAAATGAAAATGGGAATTATTGACATTATCAGTTTTTTCTCAGGAATTACAAAAATGAATCATGTATGGGTTTTGTATGTACCGGCCATCAAGTTATTGGTTTTATACCATTCGTGCAATACCGGGATGATAAGATCCGGCACATAAAACCGGTATTTCAGGATTAACATCTTTCAGGTGTTCATGGAACTACTACCCGTTACCGCAGGAATCACATCAACGCCAACAACCCACATCCCCTCATTTACAGCCATTTCGGTGGAATCGGCAATCTGATGTCCGCCAGACGACTGCACGGTAATCGATGCCTTTGAACACCAGTTAAAAATTACATCCTGAGTCAGTCTCAGGTACAGCAAATAGGGTTCGGTAGAAATACGGGAGTTTCCAGGGATTAGGATGGTTTGGCAGGTG
>JAGTVG010000364.1 GCA_018224645.1 Cyclobacteriaceae bacterium | reverse complement strand
TCCTGCAACCCACAAATCCAATGCGAAGACTTGCGCCAGGGGGTTTCGTTTTAAAACAAGTGCAAGCCCCTGGTATTGATTTGCTTAACTGTTTATTGTGTAACTGTTCAACTGATGACAACCGCATTCCATTTTCCGCGTCTCCGGCATCGCTTGATACCCAGTTACCCGGTTACCCGATTCCCCGGATACCCATTAATCACATTTCATGCAAATGCTTATGGCTCGCCGGGCAGGCATCATAGAATTCCCTTTTTATCTTTTTGGGATCAGTGATGAGCTCATAAAACTGGTCATAGAATTTTATTGCCGATTTTTTAACACTTTCATTTAAATAGGGAAAATCATTGTACAACCGGTAGATTTCCTCCCTGTGATCCAAGAAACCCTGGATTGTTTTTTCATATTCCCCCGGCTGACGGCAATATCCGCGGAATAGCCGCTGACGGACACTCTGTATCGGCAAATTAGGAGGTGCAGCCGCATAAGACGTATTGATCATTCCGCAGAAATCAAAATCATAGGGGATGGGAATGGGCTGGCCCGATCCAATGGTGATCAGTTTGACATTGTGCATCATCGGCTGTCCGATATTCCAGTCGACATTGCTGATCATGTACTGGAAAATGGTAAACCTGTCGAGTGAAGTATGATCACAAAGATCATGAATGCTCAATAGCCTGTCCGATTCTTCCCCCCCAAGACGTTCTGCCAGTTTATCGATATCCTCAATGAAAAAACCATAATTTTCGGCCATTGATTTCTCTTTCCCCCTGTCCAGGTACGTGATGTTGGTTAGCCTTACCCTGAAACTTGTATCGGTGAGAATATTAAAGACTTTGTATATCAGGTATTCATGAAATACATATTCCTGGTACCGTTCCATATTACGGCAATAGGTAACCAGTTTCAGTTTATTCTGGCCGTCAAACAATGTCCCCTTTACATCGTGTTTTTTAAAATCCAGAAGAAGAGGCGGGAAATCGCATAAGGAAAGTCTTCTTGAAAATCCCCTTGCCCTCACTTTTATGGCGAATATCCCATTCCCGGAATTTGTTCCTTTGAGTATCAGTTTGGCGGAATCATAGCCGGGTGTTTCATCGTCCTTAGTCTCTACCAGTTTTTTGAAATCAGCTTCAATGGTCAATTCCAGGAGATCATCTTCAGCAAACAGGGGGGGATTTTCCATAAACTCCCGGTTTTCATCCGGTGTCTGGGCGGAGAGATGGTAAGGCATAAAAATAAACAGGAGTAATGGAAGGGCTGGTATCATACATATCCATGAATACCTGCCATGTCCCGGAGTTTTCCCCTGAAAGAAAATACCTGTCGGGTGGTAAGGAAAGTTAAATAATATGGTCTGAAGATAGTCCACTCAAATTATTAACTATATGAAATTTAAAAAATAAAAGAAAAATAGCAAGAAAGATTCTTTTTATCTTGTTGTTCAATGAGTTGTTAATTGAAGTTGTTCATTATCGCAACAATATCCATATCGTTTATCAGAATGTTGTCATCGGAATTTTTATCCAGAAATTGATAACTTTTTTAAATCATTCATCAGTATGCCTGGAAAACAAATTATGGTTTATCAAGCTTTAGATAAATTTCCAATTGTTTAATGTTTCCTTGACTATCACAATAGCACGGAATTAGCGTGGTGTAGAATACCTGCCAAATTGAAAAGGAGAAGAAAATTCAGAATCTCAAGCCTGTCTTGATCCTTTGATTGAATTCAAAATAACGATCTTCAGGATCCTGCACGAACCTCAACCGGAACCAGATCATGTCTTCCCAGGTTCCGAAGCATACGGATATGGTTCCAGACTGCAGACACGAAGTTCTTTTTGCTGTAATAGGGCAATTGATACTCCTCCGCCGTCTTTTTCACAATATTTGAAAGGTTTTTATAATGGACGTGACAGATATTGGGGAAAAGATGGTGTTCAATCTGGTAATTTAATCCACCGATAAACCATGAAAAAAACCGGCTACTCGGCGAAAAATTCGTGGTGGTCAATAATTGATGAACCGCCCAGTGGTTTTCCATGTTACCTGCCTCATCAGCCAGCGGGAAATTCACATCAGGCATTACATGGGCTGACTGAAAGACACTGCCCAGGATGACGCCGCAGATAAAATGCATACTCAGGAATCCGAGCAGAATCATCCACCAGGCAACCGGCAGCAGGATCATCGGAAGCACAAACGCGTAGGCGTAATAGACGATCTTCCAGATGATCAGTTCGGTCATCAGTTTTTTGAAATTGCCCTGACGTTTGGTAAGCCCCATATCCCGGTACCGTACCAGCTGGGTAAATTCCTTTGTGGAGATCCAGTAAAGCGTCATGATGCCATAAAAAAACCAGGCATAGATATGCTGGAACCGGTGAATGGGATATCGCTTTTTATGCGGGGTGAATCTCAGGAGCCCTATGGTGGTAATATCTTCATCCATGCCATCGATATTGGTATAGGTATGATGGAGCACATTATGTTGTAACTTCCAGACTGTTGAATTACCTCCAATCATGTTTAATGAGATCCCCAGAAAGTTATTTATCCAGTTGTTTTTTGAATAAGCCCCATGATTTGCATCATGCATTACGGAAAGTCCTATCCCTGCCATACCTACACCCATCCAGATCCACATCAGGTAGATCATCCAGGGATTCGTAACCATGCCTGAAATCAGGAGGATATACGGCGTCAGATAGAAACTGAACATGAAGATACTTTTGATTACCATATTGAGATTTGCATGGTGGCTCAGATTATTCTGTTTGAAATATTCTTTAACCCGCAATCTCAGGGTTGCGTTGAAATCCTTGTTTAGCTCTCTTTGAAATTTAACTGTACTAATACTCATAAATGATTTTTATTCTTGACAATTCTGCAAAGATACATAATTAAAAATTCCTAAAGCATATTCACTGGAAATAATGCCCATATCCTGATTCACGATGGCCGTTGTAAGGGAGCCGGATCTGTTAAAAAGATTGTAAGGAATTAGGATCAAATAATTTGAAGAAACGGATAACAATCTGGTTACGGCGCTTATAATTTCCCTGATAAATTCTTAAATTGCACCAACATTCTTAACGCAATGAATTTAAACACCTGCCTGTTTTTTTTACTGACCCTGATTTTCCCAGTCCACGGTATTATAGCACAAACCAGAGGAAATGAGGAAATCAAACCCGTGCTCACCATCGATCAGGCAAAAGAGATACGCCTGCCGGACGTGAAAATCTTATCTGCCGAATATTTGAATGAACCGGGGGAGAGAAAAAAACCCTTCTGCAGGATACTCGGGGTGATCGGGAGGGAGATCAATTTTGAATTGCTGTTGCCGGAAACCTGGAACGGTCGGTTTGTGATGGGAGGCGGTGGAGGTTTTGTCGGAAGCATCCAGAACATGGCCCGGGATAGGGTTCATGAAGGATTTACAACTGCCGGAACAGATACGGGACATGAAGGACCTGGCATTAAGGCAGACTGGGCTTATAACCATCTGGAGCGGCAGGTTAATTTCGGGCATGCTGCGATACACAGGACGGCAGAGGTTGCTGAAGCGATACAGTCCCTATACTATGGATCTTTTCCGGTTTATTCCTATTTTATCGGATGTTCCCGGGGCGGGGGGCAGGCCATGATGGAAGCACAGCGTTATCCTGAGGATTTTGACGGGATCATCGCCGGTGCCCCTGCATTTTCCTGGCCCGAACTGGGATCTGAATTTATCCAGAATATGCAATATCTCTATCCGATGGCCGGAAACACGGAGCAACCGGTTGTCACCAAAGCGAACCTTAAATTGCTGCAGGAAATGATCCTTGACCAATGTGATGTGCTGGATGGAGTGAACGATGGAATCATGAATGATCCACGGGATTGTACCTTTGACCTGGATTTTTTACCTGAATGTCCTGATGATAATTCTTCGGATGATTGTTTTACGCTGATCCAGATCGAAGCGATCCAGGCCATATATGCCGGTACCTTCAATCAACGCGGCGAAATATATCCCGGTTTTCCGTTCGGCGGGGAAAACGATCCCTGGGGATGGCATAACTGGATCGTCGGACCCTATTCAGGAACGGCGGAATTTAAATTTCCCTCCCTCCAGTATGGGTTCGGGACGGAGACATTCAAGTACCTGGTATTCAATGATCCTGAATGGGACTACCTGAGTTATGATCTTTCAGGTTTTGAAAAGGATACCAGGCTGGCCCGATCCAACCTGAATGCCACAAATACAGATTATGCTGCTTTCAGGGATCTTGGTGGAAAGATGATCATATATCATGGATGGTCAGATGCCGCCCTGTCCGCATTGTCTACGATCGATCATCTTGAAAAAGTGAAAGACGGAGACCCGGAGGTTGACGATTACCTCCGGTTATTCCTGTTACCGGGCGTACTTCATTGCGGTGGTGGACCCGGACCTGATCAGGCCGACTGGTTAAGGATCATCATGGATTGGGTGGAAAAAGGCAGGGCACCGGATAAGGTTGTCATGTCCAAAATAAGCGAAGGTAAAACAACAATGGCCCGTCCGGTTTTTCCCTATCCCAGAAAGGCTGTTTATGACGGAAAAGGGAATCCGGATGTCGAAGGAAGTTACCGGTAAGGATTCAGCCGCATAGCATCGGTATGTGAAATGATGAATAGTAAGTGATCGAACGGATACGATCCTCTGTTCCATAATATTGATGTGGGACGATTCGATCGGTCTGCAAATCCCTTACCCGGACAGCGGAAAAAATTAAATACATCCATTAACAATGATTTTGTTGGTCCAATCAGAATGAAAAACTGGAAAACTTCCGGTGGAACTGCGATTACCCGGGTCCTCGATGGAAGAAGCAATGTTTTTCTGGTGACAAAGGAGTATCATCATATTCTATTTGATTCATGCAGTAAAAATTACCGGCAAAAACTTCTGGAGAACCTTCAGAAATTGAATGTTCCGACCCTCGATATGCTGGTACTCTCCCATACACATTTCGATCACGCCGGAAATGCGGCCTCTATCCGGGAAATCTATGATGCAAAGGTGTTAGTTCATGAGTTGGAGGCTGGTTATTTAAAAAATGGAACAAATCCCCCCATTTCAGGTACTTTTTTTTTCACCCGGCTGCTCATAAGTACACTTGGAAATACATTCCTGAGCAGGTTGAACTACACACCCTGTGAAGCCGACTTTCGAGTCCGGCATTCCGGTTATATACCCGTTCCGGGCCTTGATATTACTCTTCTGCATACACCGGGGCATTCTCTGGGGATGATCAGCATGATCATCGATGATGAGATCGCGCTGGTTGGAGATACCCTCTTCGGCATTTTTCCCGGATCGGTTTTCCCTCCCTTCGCTGAAGATATTTCCCGGCTGATACTCAGCTGGAATATTTTACTTCATACAGGATGCAGCTGGTTTTTTCCTGCCCATGGGCGGCCCATTTCAAGGGAATTGTTGGAAAGATGCTGCCGGCAAAGGACTAAAAAACTCATGTCATCACTCCGAGTAATGACATGAGTTTTTTGGGGATTAATAAAAATTTTTTAAAAAATCATCAATTCAAGTAAACTGCGTGCTGATTCCGGGTGGGGGTATAAGTAGAGACTGTCTGTCAGGCGGAGGGCAATCCTTGCCAGGGAATCCGCCAGTTCATACCTCCCAAGCCCGGAAAAAATCGAAGTGATTTCATGCAACAGGGATGCTTTGATGGCAGGTTGTCCCCCGAGCGAAGCATCCAGATTTTTTAACCCATTTACAAGTAACTGAACCGCAGT
>JAGTVG010000363.1 GCA_018224645.1 Cyclobacteriaceae bacterium | reverse complement strand
TTTATAATACAGAATAATTTTAAATAAATCATGGACCTGTTTGAAATTTTTTAACTATGGAAAATTTTAAAATAAAACAAACGATCATATTTTTTGTCATCTCAGCTTTCTTTTTCCTCCCGGGAATGGCCCAGGATGATTGTAAGGTATTGATGGAAAATATTGCAGGTAAATATGAAGGCGACTGCAAAAAAGGTCTTGCAGAAGGAAGGGGTACAGCCAGCGGTACAGATACCTATGTTGGTGATTTTAAAAAAGGTTTACCGCATGGAACGGGAAAATATACCTGGGCGGCCGGTGATGTTTACGAAGGCGAATTCAGTAAAGGTAAAAAGGAGGGAAAAGGTACGTTGAATACCAGACTACCGGATGGATCCATGACCAGACAGGAGGGTTACTGGAAAGGGGATGAATACATTGGTGAGTTCAAAACGCCATACGAAGTGCTTTACAGGACTTCCGGGGTTTTATCGGTACGGATCAGCGAAGCTGAAAATCCTGCAAATGACGGGAATGCACTTTTTATTGAACTTCAGCATAAAGGGAGAACCCAGCCTGCCCCAAATTTCGGTTTGAATGTGGTTAATGGTAATTTTCAGAATCAGTTCCTCGTAGGCAATACCATGAAGGTCATTGTTACCAATTTTCCCTTCGGGTTTACCCTGAGTTATATGGGAGAATCTGTTGAAATTCAGATCTACCAGGCCCGGACCTGGAATATCAGGATTGATTTTAATAAATAAAAAACACGATCGTCTGATTTTTTTGACTTTGGCGTGGGGTCTGCCTCATGACAACCACCTGGCTTACAAGGCTTTACGGGAGGGTCAGGCTCCAACCCGGCAAACCCGGGCGACTGACCGGAAGGATATCCCGAATCTACATTTTTATGGTGCATATTTTGAAATTTGATCATATCCGCTGTATTTTTCCGGTTCGGTTGAATTTTTAACCGGCGATTATAAACCTTTGATCAATAATCCATATAATGCAGAAACAGATTCCGGGCATTTTAGTTCTCTGTTGTTTCCTGATAATCATTTTCAGCAACTGTTCAGACAAAAAAACTGAAATTGTATGGGACAGGAACCTGCCGGTGATTGGTTCACAATCCTCGCCCCGCGCAACGGATCTCAACGGCGATGGTATTCTTGATATCGTCATGGGCGCAGGCAAAAATGAATATCAGCACAGTGATCAGGGTATTCTGGCATTTGACGGCAAAACGGGGGAATTGATCTGGCAGCAGGAGGCCATCGACCAGGTATTCGGATCTGCTACCTTCACTGATATAACCGGTGATGGTGTCAGCGATGTATTTATCGGCGGAAGATCAAATCAGCTGATGGCCTTGAATGGAAAAACCGGTGAGGTGATCTGGAAATATAAATACCAGTTTGAAGAGGATCCTGTATTAAGGTATGCCCGGTTTAATTTTTACAACAGCGTGCTTGTATCCGATCAGAATGGAGATGGCCTGGAGGATTTACTGATTCAGAATGGGGGGAATTCGAAGGTTAAACCCTATCTGGAGAAAGATCGTTATCCCGGAGTGCTTATGCTATTTGACAGCAGGACAGGAGATATACTGGCTGCAGATACCATGCCGGATGGAAAAGAATCCTATATGTCGCCGGTTAGCTATGTCCAGCCGGGCAATCCTGATCCTGTCATCATTTTCGGGACGGGAGGCGAAACGATCAGCGGTAATTTATATTTTGCCAGGCTATCGGACCTGGTAACCGGGAATTTATCAAATGCAAAAATTATTGCCGCGGAGGATGGACATGGATTCATCGCTCCTCCCGTTCTGGCGGATATTACCGGGGACGGATTTCCGGATATTGTGGCCATCTCACATAAAAGTTCAGTGTTCGCGATGGATGGAAAAAATCAGCAAATTTTATGGCACCGGCAAATCGAAAATACCGAATCGAGTAATAGTTTTGCCGTGGGGAATTTTACCGGGGATGATGTTCCTGATTTTTTTACTTTCGTGAGCAGGGGCCAGTGGCCGGAAAATACAGGGTCATTGCAGGTGCTCCTGGACGGAAAGGATGGTAAGATCGTTTATTTGGACTCGATGGGATGTACAGGATTTTCTTCACCCGTCGTTTATGACCTTAACGGCGACGGGCGGGATGAAGCCATCATCAGCATCAACGAATTCGATTGTAACAGGGGATATATCGACCAGCAAACGAATGAAATGCAAAATAAACTTATTGTCATTGATTTCAGGAATGGATCGGTGAATGTGGTCGAAAGTTTATCCTCGTTTAAGAATATTTTTTCTACTCCATATATCGGGGATATGGATCAGGATGGCTATCTCGATATCATTCATTGCCAGTATTACAATGCAACCGCAGATCCCATGCTGTTCCTGGGCATGCGCATCAAAAGGATATCCACCCATATTCCCATGGATGCCCCGCCTGCCTGGGGCGCCTACATGGGCTCCAATGGCGACGGCACCTTTATGCGAAAGCAGTGATCACATTCCTTCAAGGGATGTCATCACTCCCTCCCCGCTGGCGCGCGTCCCCGTTAGCTCCGTTAGCGCGCGTCTCCCGACGCATGCTAAATCCCGACGCGTGCCTAAACCACATCGCGTGCTAAACCGTGCCTTAGCCGGTGCCGCAAGTCCTGACGCCTAGCCAACAAAAAAGGCCCCTGAATTTTCAGGGGCCTTTTTTTATTATGTCAGTTTCTGACGTATAAAATAATGGTAATTCAGATCAATCAACATCCCACCATACCCTGGAAGTATAATTGTTGTTGCTTGCCTGATTAAAGTTCGCATTGGAGGCAACTTCAATATTCGGATAGGGCAGCCTTACTGCAATGATACCACCGGTTACGGGTGAATCATCACTTGTATTGGCTACAAGCGGTGGGAAATCTGTCCTTCTCCAATCGGTCCATGCGTCATACCAGTTCAGGAAGTGGCTTGCCCACAGCTGATATCCGATCTGCTCAAGATTGGTTTCAGTGCCTGTTACACCACCACCGCCATAAGGATAGGCAGCCAGGTAGGCATCTACCTCAGGATCCGAGACCGCACCGTCAATCCCTTCATCATTGGCGAAATAAGGCTCATACATCTGCATGGCAGCCCGTACACCAGCATTGTAATGCTGTTCGGCACCCGTTACACCTCCAATTCCCCGTTCTGCAGCTTCAGCCAGGAGGAATGCCACTTCAGCATAGTTCATGATCATATAAGGATCGTCATCATCCAGCATGTTGACGTTGATCCTTGAAAATGTGGTCTGGGGTTCAATAGAGCCCAATCCAAGGATTGATTCCACTTCGACTTGCGAATAACCCGGAAGTATGCCAAGTTGATCCAGCGGATCGGTACTGGTCGGTGTATAACCGGTAGCATCCCACACGCCGATACCACTGCTCACCACCATAAGTCTTGGATCGTCATCAGCCGTAGAATTCGGATCCGTACCTTTAAGGAAGTCGATAAATGTGGCACTTAAGAATGCCGGCTCACCGCCATCTCCCGGATAAAATGCCCTGGAGATCCCGTTCTGGTTGGTCCATTCACTTGGGCCTTCAGACATCGGTATCCAGACATTGTCATCGTTGCTTGTAAAAACGCCTCCCTGAACAGCCTTGGTTACATAGGTATTCGCCATGGCCGCGTCAACATCGGAAACCCTCATCCCATACCGCAGCATGAGCGAATTCCCGAATTTTTTCCATTGATCGATATTGCCCTGGTAGATCATATCGGCAGAAGCAAATCCATCATCCGGATTCGAAGAACTGATGCTGGCAACGGCTTCATCCAGTTCATTTAAAAGATGAGGATAAATGGCCGACTGTTCATCATAGGCCGGGAAAAAAATCCCTTCTATGCCCTGATTGGCTTCGAAATAAGGAATGGCGCCATAAAAATCCGTGAGCCTGAAATAGGTCCAGGCACGCAGCATCCTGGCAGCTGCCCGGGTGTTTAATTTGGTGCCTTCTGCAAATCCTCCAGGACCTGTCTGTTTGATCACTTCAGCAAGGTTCTTCAATTGATCATTGTAGGAGAATTCGAATATCGCCTGTACGGATTCCTCATTATGGCGGTAGAAATTGCCGGTAGAGGAAATGCCTCCAAAATTGGATAGTTGCTGAATATAGCCACCCATTAAACCAATGTTCACCCGCCAGTCGGTATACCGGTTATCACCCGAAGCGCCATTCGCTGCAAGGGAAAGTTCTGCCGCCGAAAACAGATAGTTCACATCAATCTGATCGACTGCCTGCGGATTGATATTCAGTTCATGAAGGTCTTCCGTATCGCATCCGACACTGATGAGCATCACACCCGCTATCACTAGAATTAATTTATTCAAATATTTCATCTTCTTCTATTTTTAAGTATTAGAATCCTACTTTTAAGTTAAAGCCATAACTTCGGACTGCGGGCATACCAAAATACTCAAGTCCCTGTGAATTCTGGTTCGAGTAGGATGATTCCGGATCCACATTTTCAATATCCTTCCACAGAACAAACAGGTTCCCTCCTACGAAGGAAAGGGAAAGGATATTGAACGGGGTTTTGCTCAGGAGGCTCCTCGGGAAATTATACCCGAAGGTTAATTGCCTGAGTTTTCCGAAACCGGCATCGTACAAAAACAAATCTGTGATACCATCAGCATCACCTCCGGCATTGCCCCAGTACGACTGTGCCTGGGAAGGAGTCAGGGTCATGTTGATCGGTTCAAAGATCGGTTCGCCTTCAGCAGTGGATCCAGTCTGGGTAACTCCCGAAATGGTCAATGGGGCTTCACCTTCCCGCCCGGTCAACGTCTGTTTGTGAAGACCGGCCCCGGTCAACCTGTTGTTTGAACCGGAAATAATGTCACCGCCGATCTTGAAGTCGATCAGGAAGCTCAGGTTAAAGTTCTTCCAGGTGAAGGAGTTGTTAAGACCTCCTGTCCAGTCCGGAACGCCATTACCTACGGGGACAAATTCATCGGTTGCCCTCATCCGGCCATCGCTGTAAAATACAGGTTCGCCGCTTGGGGATTTCATTTGTACAGATCCTGTGATCATGCCAAAAGGTTGTCCAACGATGTGTTTGATGAATACGTGCCTGTTCCTGGGTTCACCCACGATCAGTTCGTCTGTTCCTTCGATCAGGGAAACAACTTCATTGGTATTCCTGGCAAAGTTCAGGGAGATATCCCAGGTCAGGGCGCCCCTGACCGGGGTACCGTTCAACAATACCTCGATGCCCTTGTTGGTCATTTCGCCAAGGTTTACACTCGTACGGCCAAAACCCGATGCCCTGGAAATGGTGGCGTTCAGGATATCATCCGTAGTCTTCTGTTCGTAATAAGTAAAGTCGATACCCAACCGGTTATCCAGGAATCTTACGTCTAAACCAAATTCCAGCTCTGTGGATAACAGCGGCTGAAGCTGCGGATTCGGGATCAGACCATTGTTGCTCATAGCCGAAGAAAATGAGGCCATGGTATAACCCAGGTGCGTATTGCCATTCAGGGAATAGGTAAGATTGGTAGAATACGGGCCTATTGTAACATTACCCACCTGTGCCCAGGAAGCCCTTACCTTTCCAAAGCTCAGCCACGAAGGCAGTGCCTGGATGGCATCGGAGAATACAAAACTTGCTCCAATGGAAGGATAAGTGATCTTGTTAAATTCAGGATTCAATACGGAGAACCAGTCGGTCCTGAAGGATCCCGTCAGATACAGGAATCCATTGTACCCGATTTCAGCCTGTCCGTAGATGGAATTGATCCCGGATTCACTGAATCCGAATCCCCAGCTTCTCGTGATGGTATTGTTGATGGCTTCGAAGAAGGGTACATTGAAGCCGTTACCGTTCAGGTTCAGGTCCTCATATTTCCGGCGCATAATGTTTCCTCCAAAGAATGCATTCACGTTGACCCGACCATACATTTTATTAAATCCTATCATGTAGTCCGCGTTGATCTCACGGATGTTGGTCTGGGCCTCACTCATGGATCCGCCTCGTTGATATCCGGTTCCCTGGGGAACCAGGTCAGTTTCCCTCCTGGTCATCCAGTCCATCCCGATCCGTCCCTGTGCATACAGCCAGTCTGTGATGTCATACCTGAGCTGTCCGGAAGTGATGATCCGGTCCCTGGTATCGTCGTTATCGAACTGATAAGCTGTCCACCATGGGTTCTGATGCCAGTTGTTGTTGGCCTGCTGGAATTCCTCACCCACTGATTTTCCCCAGAGCTGAAGACTAGCCTCATCGGTACCCGGAGCAATTCCGCCCAGTTTATTGGGATCACCCCGGTAATCGTCCACATTGATGTTTGCCGGGATATAATACATGGCAAGAACACCATTGGCCGGAGAGTCGGAGAGATAGGGCCGGTTATCGGCAACTTCATGTGAATAAAGCACTTTGGCTGTCAGGGTCAGTTTCTCACCGAATTTCGAATTGCTTGATAATGAGAGGTTCTGCCTGTCAAATCCTGTGTTTGGAATGATGGATTCATTTCTCAAATCTGAAACGGAAAAACGGAAATTCTGTTTATCACTTCCGCCGGTTAAAGCAACGGTATTTGTCCAGGTGCTACCTGTCCGGTAATACCTGTCCCAGTTATCCCCCTGATTTGTGTAAGGCCTTGAAACGCCGTCGAACTGGATGGCATTGGCCACACTTCCAAGCGGTGCACCCCAGGAACTGGTTCCCCAGTTCCAGGCTTCCTGCTGGGTACGCGGGGCTACGGCGATGCGTGGTGATTCAGGATCGTCAGGATCGGTTCTTACATAACCTCCCTGCCCATATTTCTCCTGATAATCACGCTGATCATAAACCGTTTCAAACACATAATTTGAAAGGAATTCAACACCGATACCTTTCCTTGCCGTCCCTTTTTTGGTGGTGATGTTGATCACACCATTGGCAGCTCTTGCTCCGTAAAGCGCGGCGGCATTGGCTCCCTTCAGCACCTGGATGGATTCGATGTCATCCGGGTTGATACTTGACATACCGTCCCCTTCGTCTCGTCCGCCCCACATACCGGCCTGACCGAAATCCGAGTTGTCCATCGGGATACCATCCACCACATAAAGCGGCTGGTTGTTGCCCTGCAGGGATTTGTTACCCCGGATGATCACACGGGTTGAAGAAGCAGGCCCTCCGGATACACTTGATACGTTCACCCCGGCAACACGTCCCTGGAGTTGATTGGCCAGGTTGTTCTCACGGGCTTCCGTCAGGGCTTCCCCATCGACTTCCGTGATGGAATACCCGAGGGCTTTGGTTTCCCTTTCAATACCCAGGGAGGTTACCACAACCTCCTGCAACTGGGTGGCGTCTGGTGCCAGTACAATGTCGATGACAGACTGGTTTCCGACAGTAATCTCCTGATTCACATACCCGATGTATGAGTACCTTAAGGTCGCGCCGGATGATGGCACCGACAGCTTGTCGTTACCATCGGCATCCGTTACGGTACCTGTCGTGGTGCCGACAATCAGAATGGAAACCCCCGGAAGGGGCAATCCTTCATCTGCTCCGGTAACTGTACCACTCACCTCCCTCTGTGCCCAGGAAAAGGACACCATGAAGGTAGAAATCAAAAAAAACAGTAAAAGTTTTTTCATGGTTTACATTTAAGAATTAAATTATTATTTTTTAAGCACATAAACTGTATCCACAGCATGGACCAGCCAAAAATCCACGGTAATTTATGAATTTTATTTCAATTGCAAATGTTTTCCCTTATAAAATTTATAAAACAAAAAGCTTTAAAAATTCAAAAAATGAACATTTCCGGCTTTTTTAGCCTTACGAATTTATAATAAATGCAATTCATTACCCTAATCGGCATCCAAGTTATGAATATGAATTAATATATCAAAGGAATTTGCCCGAATAATGATCAGGATTGGTAACTTATGATATCAGGTAAAAATGACAGGAAACATTGATTTCCGTTTGAAAATTTGATCCGGCAATCGATATTTTCCTGTAAAACGGAACCAGGTAAATTTTGGATTTTAAACAGCCGGTTGATCTCATCAGAAGAGTCTGATAATCCGCCGTCATGATCTCGTGATCCGAACCCCACCGCCATCCCTGTCTTGTGAAACGGACGCTGATGAATGCCAGAGGCAGTTGCCCCGATAGCCTGGAAATGACCTTTCCCGGCAAACCGGGTTCAGGAAACCAGGGCAAAAGCTTTTTTCATGGCTTCTGCCGTTTTGCTGAGCGCCGCTTCATTTTCCAGGTCATTTAACGCCTGGTTAAAGGGTTCCGCCCTCACCGGCCCGTCATATCCAATGGCAACAAGCGCCTCCATAAAGGACTTCAGGTCGACAACACCGGTAGCCATGGGGAGTTCACGTTTTCCATCGATCTGTTCATCAGCAGAAAATCCCTGTCTTGCATCATTCAGGTCTACCGTGATGATGTCTTCATTGGACAGGCTTAGAAGGTCCTCCCTGGTTTCGCCGGCACAGTACCAGTGAAAACTGTCCAGTTGAAATCCCGCATTCGGTTCATCAATGGCCCCGATCAGTTCCCTGCATTCTGCCATGGTTCTGACAAATGAAAATTTCTGCGAAGTCATCAGGGTTTTCGGGCCTACATATTCCAGGCCGAAATTGATGCCGTGGTCTCCAACGATCCGGCAGACCTCTTTGAGCCTGGCGGCATGCTGTTTCATATTTTCCATATAGGTAAGATAGGGATGGGTAGGCATGATCCAGGTCGACATGCGGGTAACTCCTGCCTTATGAAGTGCCCAGGCATATTTTGGAAGGGCATGCAATCCCTTCAGATGGGTTTCCTTGTCCAGCCTGAAATTCATGGGCAGTCCCGCGGCTCCCCAGGAGATGTTCCGTGACTTCATTTGTTCCACAAAATCATCAATCCGGCTATTTTCCCATTCGGCAAGTGTATCGGCAAAAGGCACGATGGCTTCGAATCCATATTTAACAGCCATATCCAGCAATTCTTCCAGGCTGAGATTTACCCCGACTGCCCCCGGGTTAAGGCTCATTCGGAAGGATCTTTTTGCTGATGAAAAAACGGAAGCGAAGGATTGCATCGGTGTATAGGCCAGTGCGCCTAAAAGTGCGGATTTTTTAATGAATGTTCGTCTGTTCTTTTGAGGATCCATGATATGTCTGTTTATAATTAATTCCGGTTATGAAAAAAAATTCTGGGCACGGCTATTATGCTTGCCGGTTTGAATTTAAAAAATAATTCAGAAATGGGATACAATTTCGACTGATTTTATAAAAAAACGACGTCGCTTGTTGATCATGTCGGAGCGATGCGGATCATACAGGAAAACCGGCAGGAGGGAGGTCCGTAACCCACCCCCGAGCCTTCATCCCTGCCTGTCGGCCGTTACCTGGCAACTTTGGCAGGCGGGTCAGCTTCAGGGAAGATCCCGGGAGAGCAGGGAGATGTATTATTCTTCCCACATGTTCACCGGTTGTCCTCTGTTTTTTGGGCGAGGCCCTTCGTGTAACGGTGATTTGTTTTTACTGAATAAATATCGAATATTTGGTGCGGGATTGATTCAACGGCCCGCCAGGAGGGAAGGCGGGACCAATGAATTTTTTTTTCGGATCAGCACGACAGGAGCAGAAGTACGTTATGGTTAATTTTTTAATAAAATAATCCATCATGAAAAATCCTTTCATCTATTTACTATTGATGCTTTTTATGGGCGGGTGTTCCCGGAACAATGAACAGAAGACAGTGACAATCAATGTTGATCTCAAAGATAAGGTGATCAATGATAATTTTCGCGGCATTGGCTTCCATGTTTTTTATCATCTGCACGATGCACCGCGGTGGCATTATGAGGAAATATTTGCCAAAAGATGGCGTGAACTGAACCCGGCTTTCGCAAGGATCACCGACCACCAGGTATGGGATGACAAAAAGAAGGATGAAACAGCGGCTTATCTCGAAGTGATGAAGGATACGGATACCGAACTTTATTTCACCACATGGGATACCCGTCAGATCAACCAATACCGCAACGAAGCTGACTATGTAAAAAAGGAAGTGGATAATCTTGCCTATTATAAAAACACCAAAGGTTTTGATAAATTGAATTACTATTGTATGGCCAATGAACTTTCCGTGGAAGAATGGGCCTCAATGGTGGATGACCTGGATAGGTTTAAACGTGTGCATCAGCTGTTTTACGATGAACTGAAAACCAGGAATCTGGACATTAAACTGCTGGCAACCGACGCATCACCCTTTACCTACTGGCCTACCATTGAATGGGCAGCCAAAAATATGGATGAAATCACCGGCGTTTACGGAGGTCATCATTATATTAATGAACATGACCTTTTTGATACGGGATTTTATAATTTTTTCCTTGAAAAAATGAAATGGGGTTCCGGCCTGGCCCGGGAGAAAAACAAACGGTTCATCGTGGGTGAGTTCGGGCCAAAGCAGAACAGCAACATCATCGATTCGGTCCGTCATGATGCCTGTATCTATAACAATACTCCCCTGGAGAAATTTGCGCCGTTGCAGGTAGCGGAAGCGCTTATCGCCATGATCAACGGAGGCATTTACGCTTCGAGTTACTGGACCTTCAGCGATTTCCCCTCCACCTACCGGTCAAATTACATCAATAAATGGGGAGTTTTCAAATGGGAAATTGATGATTTCACAACCCGGCCGAATTATTATTCCCTCGGTTTGTTCACCAAATTCCTGCGGGGACCGGCTGAGGTCCTTGAAATAAGTTCACCGGATTCACTGGTGCGGATCTGTGCAATAAAAAATCTTGAAAATCAATCCGTCTCGATCGCCCTGGTCAACAGGAATCAGGAAAGCAGGATCATAAATTTCAATACGGGCAACATCATCAGGGAAGCGGCATTCAGAAAATATATTTACGATCCGCAGGATGTACCCTTTAATTATTTTGGAGATCTTCAGGGCCACACCAAAAAGATCAGCGTGAAGGATGCCCATTTTGCCGATACCATCGGCGCAAATACGGTCACGGTGTATACCATGAATTTTGATGAAGAGATTCCTTCGCCGGTTTCCGGGTTGGAGGTTAAAGCGGCAAAAATAGAAAACAGGGACAGGAATGTGCTTAGCTGGAATGCCAGTCCCGAACAGGATTTCTGCTATTACCGGATTTACAGGTCAGCGGAGGAAAATTTTGAGATTTCCCCGGATAAGCAGATTGCCACGACCATCAGCACGGAATACATCGACAGGAAGGTGCATAATCTGCCCAGGTATTATTATAAGGTGACCGCCGTGGATCAGTCTGGAAACAACAGCGAGGGAATGAAAAATTAAAAAAGAAAAATTAAAATGAATAATGGTAAGGATCCTGCTTCGATATTAATGACTATGAATTGAAAAAATAGGACCGGACAGATGAAAATTTTCTTATACAAGTTTCATTTTTTTAATCTTTAATTCTTAATTAGATGTAAATTCAGATAGAACCAGTTAAAAATTATAAAAAT
>JAGTVG010000362.1 GCA_018224645.1 Cyclobacteriaceae bacterium | reverse complement strand
GATCCCCCAAATATTTTATTGCTACCTTATTCCACCGCTTCCATGACATAATCGAGGAATTCACCCAGTTTTGATGGTTCAAGCCAACGGGTAACAACAACCAAATGCTGATCCGGGAAAATCACGATATAATTCCCGCCAAAGCCGGCAGCGTAATAAACAGATCCGGGGATTTTATCCATCCGGCCGCTCCCTCCATTCAACCACCACATGTAACCATAACTTTCATTGGCCCCTGAAGGTTCCTGAATTTTATTTATCCATTCCGCGGAGGGAAATAAACCGCCTGTTCGGAACTTATGGAAATGGTAAAGATCAACCAAAGAAACATGGCGATCGATTCCTTATAAAATTTTACCATATTCATTTTTGATGTAAATTAGAGGGTGATTCGAAAATAATAATATCCATATTATTATTTTTGGAAAATCTGAATAATTGTATCCTAAAACCTGAACTGAAACTTAAACCGGAAATATACGATGATGTCTTTGAAAAATTATTTTGTAAAAATTCAGTTAGTATGCTTCCTTTTCCCGGTGATGCAATGCACTGCCCAGCCTGGCACCATCCAGGGGATTTATGGCAGTCCGGAACCTTTCTGGGAACGTAATTACAAACTTTCCGATCTGGGCGTGAATGCTGTTTTTGTTCATTCCGGATCCATTGACCAGGCCATGGTAAATAAGGTGAAAACGGATGGATTGAAAATTTATGCCGAATTCGCCACATTAAATGGGAAAAACTATGTGGAAAAAAATCCGGATGCATGGCCTATCGATGAAAATGGCCAGAAAGCAGAACAGGCATCCTGGTTCATGGGTGTCTGCCCGACGAATGCCGGTTTCCGTCAATACCGCATGAACCAGTTAAAAGAATTATTGCAATCCTATGATGTGGATGGGGTCTGGATGGATTATGTTCACTGGCATGCCCAGTTTGAGGAACCGGAACCCATTCTGCCAGAAACATGTTTCTGTAATTCCTGCCTGACATCCTTTGAAAAAAGTGCCGGGATCAGGGTGCCCGGAAACAATATACCCGAAAAAGCCGGATGGATCCTGAAAAATAAGGATCCTGAATGGCGCAACTGGAGGTGTTCCGTGATCCGCTCCTGGGCAATGGAAATGAAGGAGATCCTCCGGGATAAAAAACCTGGTTCATTGCTTGGCATTTATCATTGCCCCTGGGACGATGATGAGTTCAATGGTGCAAGAAGACGG
The DNA here is from genome assembly GCA_018224645.1 of Cyclobacteriaceae bacterium. Classification (GTDB taxonomy): domain Bacteria; phylum Bacteroidota; class Bacteroidia; order Cytophagales; family Cyclobacteriaceae; genus JAGTVG01. Next base: position 5,745 of record JAGTVG010000362.1, on the reverse strand, counting down.
ATCCTCGGCCTCGATTATGATATGCTCAGGGATGTCGTGGATGTATTCTCACCGATGGTATACCATGGGCGCATGGGAAGGGAACCAGAGTGGGTAATGAAAAATACTGAATGGATCTGCAACAGGCTGAATATCCGCCGGGGATCCAATCCGGAAGTGTGGCCAATTGTTCAGGCCTATAACGATCCCTATCCAATCTCTCCGGAAGAATTTGAACGGGTTTTAAAAGGGGGACTGGCTGCTGAATCAGCCGGAGTGATGATGTTTACCAGCTATGCCGTGGCAGAAGACCAGGAAAAAATACGGATCATGCAGAAAGTGTATCAAAGTAATGATGAATGATATCAACCGGTTACCAGCGCCGGCCGGTTCCCCGTCATTAAACCTGACTTTCCCTGGCAGGGTTATTTATGGGATCCTGAAGTGATCAGAACATACAATACGGGAACCAGGATCAGGGAGAGCAGGGTGGAAACAAACAATCCCCCGATGATCGTCCAGCCCATCGGCGCCCACATGGTTCCCCCACGTAGGGTAAGCGGTAACAAACCGCCTATGGTTGTGAACGTGGTAAGAATGATGGGGGTAAAGCGGGTTTCACTTGCCATCGTTACTGCTTCATATTTCGTTTTCCCTTCCCTCATCAATTCATTGGAATAATCCACCAGGATTATTGAATTATTGACCACAATACCGATCAGGCTGATCAATCCAATAAAAGCGGTAAATGAAAAAGTGTTGCCGGTCATATATAAAGCAAGAACCGATCCGACCGCTGCAAGCGGAATGGCCGAAAATATGATCAACGGCTGAACGAATGACCTGAACTGCAGGACAAGTACGGCAAAAATAGCAATTAATGCGATAAGGCTGGCCCGCTCCATCCCGCTGAAACTCTCCTCACGGCTTTCAATTTCCCCGGTAAACTTATAGGAAAATCCATCAGGCCATGGGAATTCTTTCAATTTTCCATCCACTTGTTCAGCCACCTCATTCAGGTTATATCCCTTCAGGATATCGGCTGTGACGGTGGCATTGCGGTCCATGTTAAAATGGGTTATCAGACCGGGTGATTTTTTGAATTCGATACCCGCCAGTTGTTTCACCGGGATCATTTTGCCGGTCAGGGCAGGTACATAAATCCTGTCAAAGTCCTTCAATTGAACTTTATCCCCTTCCGGTAAACGTAACACAATATCGTATTCCTTCCCTTTTCTGTCACGGTATGAGGAAACAACCTGCCCTGCAACAGAGGTCCGGATCGCTTTATCAATTTCAACAATGGGTACGCCAACTAGGCTGGCTTTATCCTTGTTTATATTTACATAAATGTCAGTACCTTCCTGGCTCAGCGGATTATTTACATTCACCGTACCTTCTGCCTGCCGGACATATATTTCCACCTCCTTGGCAATTCTTTTCAGCATATCCAGGTCATTCCCGATCACCTTTATGGCCAGGGGAGCCTCAACCGGCGATCCCTGCTCAAATTCCTTCAGCTCTATGCTTGATCCGGGTATCCTGTAAAAAAGACTTCTGAGATCCGCAACGAGTAAATCATATCTATCAGCATCGAAATCGACAAGCTCTACATATATTTCCGAAAAATTCTTCTGGTATCTTTTAGGGAAAATATTATAGTATATCCTCGGATTCCCATGACCGATATTACTGGCATAATGGCGGATATCATCCACCGTATCCAGCACCCCTTCAATCCGGCGGGTGATCCGGTTTACCCGTTCAATGCCAGATCCTTCAGGGGCAAGGATCCGGATCATAAACTGCGGCTTTTCTGCCTTCGGGAAAAAGCTTACACCAACCTGCCTGAATAGAGCCATTGCCCCTGCCATCATTACCAGGGATAAAATAATGACCATCCCTTTACGATTCAATAGAAACTTCAAGGCATTCCGGTAAGGCCCTTCGATGAAATGATTTAAAGCAATGCGTATCCGGTCTGCCTTTTCCCTTTTCTTCTTCAGGAACAGCATGCTCAGATAAGGCGTAAGGGTAAGCGCGATGATCAGTGAAGCCGTCAGGGTAAAAATTACTGTTACAGGCAAACTCTGAATAAATTTCCCCGCCTTGTCGGGCATGGCTATGATGGGAATAAAGGCAAGAATGGTGGTGAGGGTTGCGCTTGTGACCGGCCAGCCAAGCTGACTTGTCCCCAGGATCGCTGCGGATCGATTGTCTTTTCCGAGGGTTATAAACCGTTCAATATTCTCAACGATCACAATCGAATTATCAACCAGCAATCCCAGGGAAATGACTAGCGCTGCAATGGTGATCTGTTGAAAACCGAATCCAGCCAGATCCACAAAACCGATGCCGATCAATATTGAGAAGGGAATGGCAAGCATCACAAGGAGTGAAGCCCTGTAACCAAGGGATAAAAAGATAAGGAGTCCCACCAGCACGATACCACTGATTAAATTGCTCAGAAAACTGTGGATCCGTTGATCGACACTTTTTGACTGATCAAATACCACATGTAGCTGCAGGTCTGATGGATGGGAAACATTATGTTCCCGTATAATTTCTTGAATCTGACTGGTGACGGGATAAATATTATAATCCTGCTTCTGCTGAACTGATAAAAAAATGGCGCGTTTCCCATTGTATCTCGCTAAATACCTGTTGTCGGCATAATCGAAGTGAATTCCGGCACTGTTTTCCAGATAAATGATCCTGCCCTGATGGGATTTAATTACCGTATTCCCAATTTCATCCAGGTCTGAATAAGATCCGCTGGTCCTGATGTTGTATTCCATCTCACCCAGGACCAGGTTACCCCCCGGTATGTTGGCATTATTGCTCAGGATCGCCAGATTGATATCATTCAATGAAACATTCATCTGAGCCATCTTTTCAGGATCCATATTGATCCTCACCTGTTGTTCAGGAACAGCCAGAACATCAACCTTCAGAACTCCCTGAATTTTTTCAATTTCTTCCTTCAGTTCCTCCGCAACCTTTTCCATGTGGCTGTACGGGTTTGATGCTGAGACAAGTGCCAGTTGCATGATGGAAACATCCGAACTTCGCCATCTGAGGAATTCCATCTCATGAATGTCACCGGGTAATTCATTCCGGATGCTGTTCACTTGTTGTAATACCTCCTCGTATTTATCATTGGCATCAGTGCCGAAGGTGAACTCAATGGCAATGTGGGTCAGGCCATGCTGAATGGTTGATTCCATCTTTTTGATATCATCCAGTTCATTCAAAGCTTCTTCGATGGGAGTTACGATCAATTCCTCGATGTCGGCCGGATTTGCTCCCGGATATACCACAATGATGCTGGCACCTGGCAACTGCAGAGGCGGATCTTCCGTTCTGGGCATGGTGAAGAATGAATAAATGCCCATAATCAACAATAAAAAAAAGAGAACAATGGTGAACTGGTAATTTTCTATGGTTATCCTGGGCAGATTCATGAGATCCCGTTATTTAACTGGAGTGACCATCGGGTCATTTTATTTCACCTGGATTAACCACCAGCCTGCTGTCTTCCCGGATATATTGTCCGCCTTCAATCACCACTGTATCACCGGGCAGTATGCCTTTTTCAATGAATAATCCCTGGTCAAACAACCCAAAGATTGTGACATTGATCATTTCGGGTTTTCCATTTCTGAGAACCCATATCTGCCCGGTCATCCCGTTACCTTCCATTAAGGCCTCGTAAGGGATCAACGGAAATTCAATTTTCCTGGCAGGATAAATCAAGGCGCTGCCGATCAGCCCGCTTACCGGTGCAGGAATTTTTTCATGTATGGTAAGTTCGATTTCATAGGTACCCGTGAAAGGATCAGCTACCTCAGCAATTTCCGCGATCTTTGCCCGTAACTCCCGGTCCGGGAATGCATCAAAATAAACAACCGCGGAATCTTCCCGGCTCAAATGAATCCTGTCCTTGTCCGTAACATTCACACGCATAACCCATTCATTTTCCGTTGATGCAAAATACAGAACAGGTTGACCCGGGCCGACAATTTCATTTTCTTCCGCCAGTTTCCCGAGAACTAATCCATTGACAGGGGCAATAATCCGGGAATGCTGCAGATTGAATTCAGAGATTTTCAGATCCGACCTGGCCACCTCCAGGACGGTGGTGGCATTCTGGAATAATTCCAGCGTCACGACACTGTCCTGGAATAAATTTTTTGCCCGTTGAAAATCCCTTTCTGCCTTATTGACCGCCAGTCTGGCCTGTTCCACCCTGGAGTTGATTTCCGATAGCTCCAGCTGAGCAAGCAGTTCACCCTTTTCAACCTTTTCACCTTCCCGGATAAAAATTTCATTGATAATCCCCCCTGTTTTAAAACTCAGCCTGAACTCAACTTTGGAGGTTAATTTTCCTGCAGTGCGGATCGATGGAACCATTGATACCAGGTGGACCGGCTGAACCACCAGATGCACAACATTCGGAGTTTTCTGCTCTGCCTCCTCCCTGCAGCCGGTGAGGATGAACAAAAAGATCAAGAAAATTATCCGTTGAAAATTAATCTGCATGTCATTCATCGTTGTCTGATTCCATAGGATATAAACAAGCAGCCCGTTCCAGCGCGGCGTATTTGATCAGATGATCGTACCGGGTCAGGATCAGGTTCTGTTCTGCCTGTGTCATGCTCGTCCGGGCATCGATAAATTCAAGGAGATTGGCCTGTCCTTCCGAATATTTTTTCTGGATGATCTCAAAGGCTTTTTTTAACGCCTCCAGTTCTGTCCGGTTGGCTTTGATCCGTTCCAGGGAAGCCTGGAGATCAAAATATTTTTCAATTACCTCAAGTTCGATCAATTGTTGCGTTTCATCCCATTGATAATTTATCATCTCACGGTCGATCCTTGATTGCTGGATCCGGGCATTATTTTGCAAACCCGCAAATAGATCCCATTGTAAAATGAGGGAACCCAGAAAAAAATCATCATCCGGTGTAAGATCATAATCCTCACCCTGGATTCCATAATCCACCGCGCCCAGAACCCTTGGAAGTTTATTCGACCTGTCCAGTTTTTCCTTTAGCACTGATACCTGCTGGTAATTCTGCAGTGCCTGAAGTTCCTCTCTTCCTGAAACCGCCCTGGAAATCAATTCCTGAAGTCCGCGAACAGATGGATCAAATTGTATCACTGAATCGACCAGGATGGCTGTACCCAGGTCACGATTCATTAAATAATTGAAATAAGCTGAAGTAGTGCGGTGGTATTTCCCTGCCTCAGCCACCCGTTGCTCATGATTACTTAATTCTGAACGGGACCTGTAAACTACATCGATCGTTATTTTATCATTTTCGAACAATTTTTCATTTACCCTAATATTTTCTTCCAGCAGGTTCCTGGTCTGATCATAAAGTTCAAGGATCTCTTCGGTCTTAAGATAATCATAATAGGCTTTCTGTATCTCTGCTATAAGAAACCGTTTATATGCATCAAGATCCGCCATTTTTGCCCCTGATAATGCTGTCCTGATCCTCACATTAAAATAGATCTGTGGATTAAAGAGGGGCTGCAATAATTCCAGCTTCGTCACCTGTTCGGTCGGCCGGTAAAAATAGAAAGACTGATTATTAACCTGAGGAAAATAGCTGGATTCCGTCAGCATATTCAGTGTCTGGTAAACAGGATTCAGAAGATCCCCTGCAGGAAATTCGAAGGTTCTTCCGCCCTCTGCCACGCTATACCTGGCATTAAAACTTAAATTGGGATAAAATAAAGCCTGGGCCTCCTTTTTCTCAT
>JAGTVG010000361.1 GCA_018224645.1 Cyclobacteriaceae bacterium | reverse complement strand
CTATAAATTCATGGGGTATTTCGATGATCATTATGCCGGAAATCAGATCAAGGGAAAAGTTGAGGAAGTAGAGAAATATGCCAAACAGCATGGTGTGGGGGAAATCTATTGTTGCCTTCCCAATGTGGATCCGGAAAAGGTGCAGAGGCTGATAGAATATACGGAAGATAATTTCATCCGCATGAAGATCATTCCTGATTTCCGGGGCTTTCCGTATAAAAGTGTTGAGGTACAGTTATACGATTACATTCCTGTCTTAAATCTCCGTAAACAACCGCTGGATGAATCATTTAATCGAGTAATTAAAAGAACTTTTGATATTGTATTTTCATTGCTTACCATGATCCTCTTTTTGTGGTGGCTTGTTCCCCTGTTAGCCCTGCTGATCAGGTTTGATTCCATAGGGCCTGCCTTATTCAAACAAATGCGTCATGGGAAGGGAAATAAACCATTTGTTTGTTATAAATTCAGGACCATGGTGGAAAACAGGGAGGCCGATTTTCTCCAGGCAACCAAGAATGATCCCAGGATCACTAAGCTGGGAAGATTTTTAAGGAAAACATCGCTCGACGAGATACCACAATTTTATAATGTATTAAAAGGTGAAATGTCGGTCATCGGACCCAGGCCACATCCGTTGAAGCTAAATATGGATTATAAACCTCAGATCGATAAATTCATGTTACGTCATTCGGTAAAGCCAGGTATTACGGGTCTTGCCCAGGCTAAAGGATATCGCGGGGAAACTTCAAGCCTGATTTCCATGAAAAACCGGGTGAAACTCGACAAATTTTATGTGGAGAACTGGTCACTTCTCTTTGACATAAAGATCATATTCCTGACAGTGAACCTGATCCTGCGCAGAAACGATAATGCCTTTTGAGCATGGACCCGGAATTGGACTGTATTTCCGGATAAGCAAATAAATATTTAAACCTTTCAACCATGCAATGTATTGCCTCCCCGGTAAATGTATGATGAGCCTTTATAAATCATTTCTTGTCCACCATAAATCCCGGATTAAGCAGCGATTCCTTATTGTACCTGAATCGTTTCTTTGTCATTAAATTGACCATTGTACATCCTGCCTCCTCAACAATGGCCTGACCGGCTGCCGTATCCCATTCCATGGTCGGTCCGTGCCGGTAATAAAGATCTGCTTTGCCTTCAGCCACCATACAGAATTTTAACGAACTCCCTACAGAAACAAAACCGGAAACAAAAAATTTCCCAAATACTTCTTCTTCTTCCGGCGAAGCATGGGAACGGCTTCTGACAGCCACAAGATCTTTGTCCTTTTTTTCCGGACCATTTATTTTTACCTGCCTGTTTCCCTCCAGCCTGAAAGCACCTTCATCCTTCGATGCGCCATACGTTATCCCGGTCACCGGAGTATGAATCACCCCCAGTACGGGATATCCTTTTTCTATCAATGCTATATTGACGGTAAACTCTCCGTTCCGTTTGATAAATTCCTTGGTCCCGTCAAGCGGATCAACCAGCCAGAACCGATCCCAGCCTTTACGGGCTTCATAAGGTGTGTTTTTTCCTTCCTCAGAAAGCACGGGTATCCCAGGGTACAATTCTTTTAACTTAGCCGCAATGATCTCATGGGATTGTTTATCTGCAAGTGTCAGTGGCGAATCATCGGATTTATAATCTACCAGATTAAAAAGTTCTTCATGATGATATACTTCAAGAATGGCCTTACCTGCTATTTCTGCAATATCAACGATCTCCCGGATATCTATTTTGCCCATATATTTTTTATGGTAAAACTAATGAATTCCCGTATTCACGCCCAATATCTTTATTTTATATTATTTTTGCGCCAACTCAATTTTTAAAATAGCTAAATAATCATAATAATATGTCATCAAAACTAGTAGCACCGCATGGAGGAATCCTAAAACCACTCTTACTTTCGGGTAGTGAACTTACGGAAGAAAAAAAGAAAGCAGAAGGCCTTCCGGTGGTTGAACTCAATTCCAGGGAAACATCTGATCTGATCATGCTGGCCATAGGCGCATTCAGCCCGCTTAATGGTTTTATGACGGAACGGGATTACGAGGGTGTAGTGAAAAATATGATGATGACGGAGGGTACTTTATGGCCCATCCCCATCACCCTTTCTGTATCGGAAAGCCAGGCTGGTTCTATTCGAATCAACAGTGAGATTGTCCTTGTGGATAAAGAAAGTGGTGAAATGATGGGATCAATGCTGGTAAAAGAGAAATATGCCTATGATAAAAAGCTGGAAGCAAAACATGTTTTCGGGACGGAGGATGAAAAACATCCCGGAGTAGCGAAGATATATGAACAGCACAATATCTACCTGGGAGGACCTGTAAAAGTATTCAGCGAAGGTCCCTATCCTGAATTATACGGCGATTATTATGCAAGACCTGCTGAAACCCGGGCAATTTTCGAAGAAAAAGGATGGGTGAGGATAGCCGGTTTTCAAACCCGTAATCCGATTCACCGGTCTCACGAATATGTGACAAAAATTGCCATGGAGGTGAGCGACGGGATATTAATTCACCCACTGGTAGGCAAGCTCAAATCCGATGATATACCCGCGGATATCCGGATGAAATGTTATACCACGCTTATCGATAAGTATTATGTAAAGGATAACGTGGTTTTAAAAGTTTATCCGATGGAAATGCGGTATGGTGGGCCAAGGGAAGCATTGTTGCATGCCATTTTCCGTCAGAATTTTGGTTGCAGCCACCTGATCATCGGACGCGATCATGCAGGCGTCGGCAATTATTACGGTCCTTTCGACGCCCAGAAAATATTTGATGAAATACCGGAAGGATCCCTGGAGATCAAACCCTTGAATATCGATTGGACTTTCTGGTGTCATAAATGCGGCGAAATGGCTTCAATGAAGACCTGTCCTCATGGCAAGGAAGACCGTGTACTGATCAGTGGGACCAGGGTTCGTGAAATGCTTTCCAATGGTGAAATGCCGCCGGAAGAATTCACCCGTCCTGAAATCAGTAAAATTCTAATGGAGTATTATCAGAATTCTAAAATTTAATTACAATGAGTATACAGAAAGCCACAAATATCACCTGGCATCAGGGTGCTGTCACCAACCAGGACAGGGAAAGGTTGCTGGGTCAGAAAGGGATCGTAATCTGGTTTACGGGTCTTTCCGGATCGGGAAAATCAACACTCGCCCATGCAGTTGAAGAAAAATTATTTGAAAAGGGGCATATCAGCTATGTACTGGATGGTGACAATATCAGGCATGGATTGAATAAAAATCTGGGTTTTTCTCCGGAAGACAGGGAAGAAAATATCCGGAGAATCGGTGAAGTCTCCAAACTTTTTGCCGATGCGGGCGTAATTGCCATGACAGCCTTTATTTCCCCGTACAGGGCTGACAGGGACAAAGCAAGGGAACTTGTCCAGAACGGAAGATTCATTGAAGTTTTTGTCAAAGTGCCGCTTGATGTGGCGGAAAGTCGTGATCCAAAAGGATTGTATAAAAAAGCCAGGGCGGGGGAGATCAAGGAATTTACAGGAATAGATGCACCTTACGACGAGCCACTGAATGCCGAAATTACGGTTGACACGAGCAGATATTCCCTTGAGGAAAGTGCTGATATGGTGTTGGATTTCCTCAGGAATAAAAATTTCATTTGATTATCCTGATCGAAAGGAAGTTATATCCGGGGATCTCCTGTAAATATTTCTGATATCTGGCGAAGGTCAGGATTTCCTGCTTTTGGATTGATAAATTCATAATCCTTCTGATTTATTATTCAACAGGAATAACATCAATAAACGGAATCTTCGAATCCAGTTCCGGGAAAATTCGATTAATTTTGTGTTGAATTGATAATTTCAAAGTTCATTGATCATGAACAAATTGTTACGACAACATGGATATGCTGGATAAAATAGAAACCCTGAAGCATGAAGTTGAGAATGCTGCTGTTCCGGATAAGGAACAACTGGAGTCCTTCAGATTGAAATTCATCAGCAGAAAGGGTGTTCTGGCGCAATTGTTCGATGATTTTAAGAATGTGCCGAATCAGGATAAGCGTCAGGTTGGCCAGGCGTTGAATGAACTGAAGAACCTTGCACAGTCAAGGTTCAAAAACCTTATTAAGGATCTTGGGGATACAGCAGGAGTTGCCGGCGATTCCGGGTTTGATCTTTCATTGCCTCCCGTTCAGAATACCCTTGGGGCAGTTCATCCCATTACTTCGGTCAAACTTCAGATCATAAAAATATTCGAACGGATCGGCTTTAACGTATCTGAAGGACCTGAAATAGAAGATGACTGGCATAACTTTTCAGCCCTGAATTTCCCTGAGAACCATCCTGCCAGAGAAATGCAGGATACATTTTTTATACGGAAGGATCCGGATATCGCACTTCGGACCCATACGTCTTCCGTACAGGTCAGGGTAATGGAAAATTCAAAACCACCCATTCGTACCTTATCTCCTGGTCGGGTTTTTCGCAATGAAGCGATTTCCGCCAGGGCACATTGTATCTTTCATCAGGTTGAAGGTTTTTATGTTGACGAAAACGTAAGTTTTGCCGATCTGAAACAGACCCTGTATTATTTTGCCAGGGAAATGTTCGGCAAGGATATAAAGGTGAGATTCAGACCTTCTTTTTTCCCATTTACCGAACCAAGTGCCGAGCTGGATATTTCCTGTTTGATATG
>JAGTVG010000360.1 GCA_018224645.1 Cyclobacteriaceae bacterium | reverse complement strand
GCCAGTCCGAAGGATCCAAGCACCAGCATCCTGAATTTTTTCTGCTGCAGGTAACAGGCAAAATAGTATAATGAAAAGATCGTCAGACCTGCAAGATAAGGTTCCGCCCGTACATCATTGTTTGACAGGATAAAATGCTGGGCTGTCATCAGAAAAATGGCGGCAACCGCCCCATGTCTGACGGAATAAAACCGCTTTCCAAACAAAAATGTATAACAGATACCGAGAATTGAAAACAGGATGGCCGGGAATTTATACCCGAAATTATTGATCCCGAAGATCCTGTAGCTGAGGGCAGTGACCCAGAATTGAAAATGCGGTTTATCCAGCCAGTCCTCTCCCTTCAGAAAAATCTCCAGCAGGTTATTTTTTTTTATCATTTCCATGGATACGTCTGCATAAACCGCAGCATCCGGCTCCATCAGGGTCACGGGGATCCCCACGGCATAAACAATCAGGGAAAATGTAAAAATGAGGTACCAGAAATGCCGGAAATTAATTTTTTTATGATTCTGGATCATAACATTATTTAAAATTATACTTTTATTCCACGTACCTTTCAGGGAACCTGAAATGATTTTATACAAATGTCAATCCGAAGAGGAGTGAAAGAATGATCTCCTCCCTTTTCATTCCTGTCGGTTACTTTTACCGGTGATTAAGCTAACCACATAAACAGTGCTCAATGCAATGAGGAATCCCGATAACCGCGATGAAATAACATTTTCAAGCCATTCAATTTCTGTCCATATGATGGTGAAAAGGGTTCCGAGGATCATACCCGCCAGCACACCCTGCCATGTGGTTTTTTTCCATTTTAACGTAAGCAGCAAGGCCGGACCGAAAGCGGCACTCAGACCCGCCCACGCATAGGAGACCATTGAGAAAATAAGTTTTTCCGAATACAGGGCAATGATAAATCCGCCGATCCCCACCAGGATGGTTATCCCGCGGCTGATTTTCAGCAGGAATGTTTCGGCAACTTCCCGTTTTAATGTTTTATGGTATATATCCTCCATGACCGACGAAGAGATAACGAGCAATTGGGAGTCGGCGGTCGACATCATTGCGGCAATGGCCCCCGATATAAAAATACCTGCAAGCCAGGGAGGTAGAAGGGAATTGGCCAGATGAGGCATTACCTGTTCCACATCCTCAAAATATCCCTGGCCATACATTGAAAGCCCGACAAGTCCGATCAATAATCCACCAGTAAATGCAGGAATGGCCCAGATAAAAGCGATTCTTCTGCTGAGCCGGATCTGATCTGCATTTTTGATCGACATGAATCTGATCAGCAGATGAGGTTGGCCCATATAACCGAATCCCCAGCTCAGGCCGCTGAGCGCTATGGCTACCGCCATCCAGCCTGTATATTCCCCGCCAAGGCTTGTAAAATGGCTCCCCTGCTGGCTAAGCACAAGGGAGTATTCTCCCTTTGAGGTAAGGATCTCAGTGATTCCGGCCAGGGGCAGAATGACAAGTGCCCCGATCATGATGATCCCCTGGATCAAATCAGTAAGTGCGACAGCAAAAAAACCCCCCAGCATCGTATAAAGAATGATAAATGTAGCGCCAATGACCATACCCCAGAAAGGATCAATGTCAAAGGTCACATAAAGCACCTTACCCGCGCCGTTGAACTGGGCTGAGAGATAAAAGGTGAAAAAAAATATAATGATCAACGTGGCTGTAACGCGTATGGCTGTTTCACCATCCTTAAACTTCTGGGCAAAAAAATCGGGCAATGTAATTGCATTCAGCATTTCAGACTGGATACGAAGATCCTTCGCTATGGCATACCAGTAAAAAATAATCCCGGAAACACATCCCAGAGCCGTCCAGATCTCAACTATTCCAGCCGCATAGGCTGCACCAGGCAGACCAAGGATCAGCCAGGCGGATTCGCCTGATGCCCTTTCACTGAAAGCCACGATCCAGTGATTTACCCTGCGGCCACCTAAATAATAATCCTGATGGTCCTTATTGGATCGATAGGTAAAAAATCCGATTACGAGCAGTGCAACCAGGTAAAAAATAAATCCAAACAAGGTGAAACTCATCTGATTATGTTGATACTCCCATAAATTCGGACCACAATATAGTTATTTCAGATTTAAATTATTTCACTTCACATCAGTTCGATTTTTTAAAAAGATATTCATCGTATAATTCGGTAACAACTCAGGTCAAACTTAAAATTACAATTAAAATGAAAAAATTATTTCTCGCAATAACTGCCGCTTTATTGATAAGTTTCAGCTTTGCTTTAGCGGGAACCCCTGCATATTCCGATGGGGATTCCAAATCCGGTGCAGAGGAAAAGGTAAAAAAATCAACGTTAAATGCCGCAATCTGGCATAGAAAAGACGGCACGGTCAGTGTGAATTTTGAAAAAAAGCCGAATGAGGTCGTGATCATCAAATTATTCAACGGCAATGAACTGCTCATCCTTCAGGATGCCTTCAGTAAGGATAACCTTGTCGCCTGCAGGTATGATCTTTCAAAATTACCAAAGGGTGACTACTTTTTTGAAGTGACCAACAAACATGACGTTCTTAGAAAGGAAATATCGGTCGAATGACCATATTACAAGCAAGTAAATATGAGGCAGCCTCTTTTTGTTTTTTTAAGCTGAGTTATGTCCATGTATCTATCAGAAATTCATAAATTAAACCTGAAAAATGGTTTTATGATGGATTATCGGTTTCTGGCAGGAAGGAAAAAGGCATTCTGGAGATACGGGAGCATTTTACCTACTTCCTTATTATTGAAAATCCTGATCGATCTTTCATTTGGTCTGACCTACAGCAATTATCAGTTTTCATTCAATCTTCTTGAACTTGCCTGGATAATTTTCCTGATGTATTTTTTACTTGAAGGGATAAGGTTTATCAACAGATACCTGGATAAAAAATATCCCTGTGAAAAATCCTCAATCAAAAGACCTCTTTACCAGATTCTGTTCAACGGCACTTACGCGATAGTTATTATTGCCCTGATAAGGTTTTTCACCCTCCAGGTAAAACATTACTTTCTGAGCGGGAGCCTGATCGTTCTAATGGATGAATTGACCATCCTTGTCCTGGCTACATGACTGACATTGATGATCAGTTTGGTGCAGCCGGAATGGGACGGTAGAAATATAAACGCCCCTTCTGGACAGTGTCCAGGTCAATTCCGCTGATCCCCACCTTCCGGCCTGTCCTGCTTGTATTCTGATGTGCAAGTTTAATTTTCCGGGAGTTCAATACCTCATACACGATCGCGGTATGATGCGCCAGTGTTTCCGTCATGATCCTATTTCCCTGCTGATATTTCACAACCACCTTCTTAAATTGAATGATGTCACCCGGAAGGATGTTTTCATCCCGTGGATTATATTCCCTGCCAAAAATGTACAGTGTTTTTTCAGAGGTTTTGTCAAACCTGGCTCCTGCAGTGACCAGAGCTTCATCGGCCAGGTCCCAGCATTCCCCACGCCCTACCTGACTTCCCATGACATTTTCCAAATAATTCATGATCCGCTGATTGATCAACGGCAATGGGTTCTGGGCAGAAACCACCGGTAAAAGAAACCAGCATAAAAGAATAATAAGAATCCTGTATTTCATCATTCGAGTAAGGTAACCTGTAGATTTTCCAGTCGGATCTCAGATAACAGTTCCAATTCATCGTTCAGATAAAGGCTATCAATCCGGGTTATATCAAAGGTAGTGTCGTTCAGGGCGTAGTTCTTATAGTCAGAAACCATTATGCCATTAATGTTCCTTGTATTGAACGCTTTCCGGAAACGTATCCCGCCTCCGTCGCTGAAAAAAAGATAGGAAAAATAATCCATCCTGTAAGTATCTTTTTCAAACCAGTAAATAAACACATCCTCATGGTCTTTTCCGCCGCCCTGTTTGTTGAATGTGACTTTTACCTTGTGATATTCCTTGCCATTGATACTTACATCATCGATCAATTCCAGGTTAACGGCGGGATCATTAAGTGCCTGGGGTAATAATGCAAAATAAATAACGGCATTCACAGAATTTGTAAAGGCATTTGCCCTTTCTTCTGGCAGATCGAATGTATCGCCATTGACTGTCCGTACAAACTCTTTATTGGTGAGGATATCCCTTGTCAGGCCTGCACTGTCCTGGAATTCCCGGGTATAGGTGAAAAGTCCATTTTGCCGTCTTGCCGTATAATGACGTCCCCGGAAATCAAATTCCAGGTATATCTGGTTGTACAACTTTCCGCCATGAACCCCGATTGCCTGATCAACTATTTTTCTTGCCTCATTTGTCTGGCCGCAGGCAATCATTCCCGGAATCAGGAGGATGAATAAATAATGGTTTGGCAGAAATCTCATGCTTGAAATGTAAACGGTTAATTGATCCGTTTGTTGACCATGGATGATAAAAAAACAGAAAAAATCGAACCGGCGACCTCTTCAAAGGTTATTTTAAAAATTTAATGGCGGATCGTTTTAGCTCTTCCCGGTCGGAAGTGATGGATGGGTCGCTGTAGATCCTGCTGGAAAGTTCGGCAACCACCGTTTTTTTAAATCCCAGTTTTTCCGCCAGTGACTTGCAATATTCGATTTCGGATTTAAAGATCTGACCATCAATTTTCATCATTTGAATGACCATATAGAGGTACTGGAATTTTTCATCATCGCTCAGCGCATTAACAGGGCCAATGGGTACCGGGTTTTTGATCAGATCCCTGATTTCATCGTCAGGGATGCCATGTAAGGTGCCAAGGTTAAAAATTAATTTTTCTTCCTTTTCGGCCAGTTCATTATCTGTAATGGCCAATTGGATAATAAGACTGAGTTCTCTTTTATGCATTTTAAGCAGCGGTTAAAGTGAATCCTTGATAATATATGAATAATCTCGAATTTTAGAAAAAATCCCATGGAAGTTGAACGTTTGATCTCTGAAAAATATCAATGAGTAAAAAAGTCGAAGACATTTTCAAGTTTACTGCTTTTTGTCTGATAAAGTTCTGTATAAGTACATTTTGTGCAAATCACAGCGGAAAATTTTTTATGCTGCACGTCAAAGATCTTTGACAGTAACCCGCCTGTGGTACTGATTGTTTCAACCTTATGGTCACGGTTACCACACTTAGGACAGGTGTATTTGAGATATTTCATGTCGTTCTTCATCATTGTTTTTTGTTTTTATTTTTTCTTCCGGATTCTTTTAATGCCTGATTGATTATCCATTCCAATTGTCCGTTCGTACTCCTGAATTCATCTGCAGCCCATTTTTCAACTGCCTCAAGTACTTCCGGATCAATTCTTAAAACAAAAGGTTTCTTTTTTGGCATAGTTTCCTTTCTGTTATTTATCTGATTCCATCATCTTGATGATTGCCCATTCTGCCTGATCCTTCTTCTGGGTACCGATCAGGATCTTTTTCCCATTTTTCAAATGCAACTGTATTCCCAGGTTTCCTTTTACATTATAGGCCTTACCCTTTCCCAAGCCGATCCTGACACCCCATCCCCCGTATTCGAGAATGGGATTATACTGACGAACCCCGATCTGACTGATTTCATCCTTAGGGATCAGCCTTTCATTCAAGAAAAAAGGCGGAAATTTGAAATTTATTCCCTCCTCGTGAATGATCGTGATCAATGCAGCCCGGTGTAGTAAAACGAGCAATCCGGCAAAAATACCGAGGACAAGGATAAATGTGAGGATCAGGGCGGAATCTGACATCGGTGTATTGCCCCAGGTTTTCCCCAGCAGGATCTGTTGGGTAAAACCATAGCCGAAAACGGCAATGTTGATGATCGTTATGCCATAAACCAGCACCGCTATCCATGTCCGGGTGAATTTTTGATCTTCCTGGAATAATATTTTTTTCATCATGTTATTGATGTAAAGTGCCTGTATTGATTACCGGGCTGACATCCTTATCTGCGCAGAGTACAACCATCAGGTTGCTTACCATGGTGGCTTTTCGTTCCTCATCCAGGTCGATGACCTGCTTCCTGCTGAGTTCGTCAATGGCCATTTCCACCATGCCAACAGCTCCTTCCACAATTTTCAGTCTTGCGGCGACAATGGCCGTAGCCTGTTGCCTTCTGAGCATGGCGCTTGCGATCTCGGGTGCATAGGCCAGGTAACCGATCCTGGCTTCGATCACCCTGATCCCGGCAATGTTCAGCCGTTCAGAAAGTTCTGCTTCCAGGGCATGATTCACATCGGACAACCCCGAACGGAGGGTTATTTCAGCCTGCTCGTCATCAAAATTATCGTACGGATAACTTCCAGCCAGTTTTCTCACCGCGGCATCACTCTGAACCCTGACGAAATGTTCATGATCATTCACTTCGAAAGCGGCCTTGAATGTATTTTCAACCCGCCAGACAAGGATAACACTGATCTGGATCGGGTTTCCCAGCTTATCATTCACCTTGATCTTTTCACTGTCGAAGTTCTGAGCCCTTAAACTAATCTTTTTCCTGAAGAAAAGTGGATTGACCCAGTGAAAACCATTTTTTTTGATCGTGCCTTTATAACTTCCGAACAAGGTGAGCACGCTTGAAAAATTTGGATATATGATCAGAAATCCAAGTGCAATTAACAACTCAGCAACAATAAAAATGGCTATAAAAACAGGATTTGGCATGGAAATGATAAAATATATACCAAAAACCAACAGGATAAAAAAAACGGTAACCATCAGATAGCCGGAGATCGGGAAAAATTCTTTTTCTTGTTTCATGATTTTGAATTTAAAACAATATTAAAATGATATCATAAAGATATTAAATTTAACGATTTCCCGTTCATGTAAGTTTTCTTTTTTTTCATTTTTTTTAAACGTAATTTTATTCCTGAATATGACCTGATTGATTTTCGGGAGGCAGAATTGCAGAAAAATGGTATTATATTCAGGTGCCAGGGTTTGATATACTGTTAAAAAACTTTCATAATAGAGAAAAGAAAATGTTTGATTTCTTAAAAAGAAGGGAAAAGAACAACGGGACTTCCAGCCTTCAGATGGCAGATCTTGACAGGAATCCATTAAGACCGGGTGATGTTGTAGATGCATTGAGATATGATCTTGGACGGGCAAAGGTGATTGAGACCGAAAAAGGTCTGGCGTATGAATCCATTAAAACAGGAAAAGTCGTTACCTGGCACCTGATGGTCGATGCAGCCACCGAACTTCAGAAGGTAAGAAAAGTTCCCGCATGATTGATTTCTATTTTCCAAATACCTTTTCAAGGATCTGAATGGCGTACTGATAGGGATCCTTCCTGATTTTTACTTCCTCGTCAGCAACTTTTACGAATAGTCCGTCCAGTGCCCTGGAGGTTACATACATCGAAAGATCAGGTTCCTTTACCGGCTCCAGTCGCATCAATAAATTGGCAGGACTTTTGGCAATGGCATCGTAACTTTTAACGAATTTATTCCACAGGTTATTGGCAGAAATGTTATTCACCACGGGTTTGTCAAGGGATTGATCGATCGCAGGTTTGAACAACTGGGCGAGACGATCATAGGTTTTATCACTGAAATAAACGGTTGCTGACCTGTTACCGGCATTCTGATAATTCTCATTCAGGATATCCCATGCATCCCCGATCGTCATTCCGGTTATGGCATCTTTAAAGATAGGAGCTGCCTGCGAGGCAGCGTTTTCTGCAGACCTGTTCAAGGCTTCAACCAGATCATCAACGACCGGGGCAACGGCCGATTGATATAATTGTTCACCTCCCGGGGCCTCGCGCAGGGTGACAAGCGCTTTACTGGCTTCTTCTGGCAGGAGAATCCGGATAGCCTGATCCCTGAAATACCCATCTTTCTGTGAGGTCACCTGGACAGCCTTCTCGGTTCCTATCCGCAGGGCT
Organism: Cyclobacteriaceae bacterium; assembly: GCA_018224645.1. Lineage (GTDB taxonomy): Bacteria > Bacteroidota > Bacteroidia > Cytophagales > Cyclobacteriaceae > JAGTVG01. The sequence goes on along the minus strand of JAGTVG010000360.1, from coordinate 9,259 downwards.
GTTTTCAGTCCATCGACCACTTCCGATTCTGTTAACTGGGAATTATTCAGGATGGATTGCCATGAGGATACATTACACGCTGTAAAGGCAATCAGGATGGAGCTTATCAATAGATATCTGATCATAGTTTTCAAAACGGTTTTATCCGGAAGAAATTGTTGATTCAACTAAATTATAAAATCCAAGGATCATAACGCTTCAAATTCATTAAATTTGCGACCTCAAATTGTGGACCGAAATGCCCAACTCAAATAAAATATTTGTCATTGATTTTGACAGTACCTTTATAAAATCTGAGACACTCGACCTGATGGCGCTATTTTCCCTGCAGCATTCCCCTGAGTCGGAAAAGATCATTAACAGGATTCGGGATATAACCAATGCGGGGATGGAAGGGAAAATAAAATTATCAGAATCCCTGCAGAAACGAATCGAACTGTTAAGGGCAAACCGGGTCCATATAGAACCCCTGATTGAAAAGATCAGGGAGGATGTATCTCTCTCTTTCAGGAGGAATAAAAAATTCTTCAGGGATTTTGCCGACCAGATCTTTATTGTATCCAATGGTTTCAAGGAGATCATCGCCCCGATTGTCAGTGAATATTCGATCAAACTGGAAAATGTATATGCCAATACGTTTACTTATAACGCGGAAGGTGACATTACCGGATTTGATGAAGAGAATATTCTTTCCAGGGATAATGGCAAGGTTGAACTGTTGAAAACCCTGAATCTTCAGGGAGACATTTATGTCATCGGGGATGGTTACAGCGATTACCAGGTGAAGGAAGCCGGACTGGCGAATAAATTTTATGCTTTTACGGAGAACATCGAGAGGGATCCGGTGATTGAAAAAGCGGATCATGTTGCGCCGAATCTCGATGAGATTCTTTTTCACAACAAGATTGAGGCTTCCATTTCCTATCCCAAAAACCGGATCTCAGTGCTGCTCCTGGAGAATATCCATCCGAAAGCACGCGATCTATTAAGGCAGGAAGGTTATTCGGTGGAGGTATTGTCTTCAGCCCTGGATGAGGATGGGCTGGCAGAAAAAATAAGGAATGTATCAATCCTGGGGATCAGGTCCAAAACACAGGTAACAAGGAAGGTATTGCAGAATGCCAACCGTCTGATGGCCATTGGTGCGTTCTGTATCGGCACCAACCAGATCGACCTGGATGCCTGCCTGGAAAAGGGAATTGCAGTTTTTAATGCACCTTTCAGCAATACAAGATCGGTGGTTGAGCTTGCCATTGGCGAAATCATCATGCTGATCAGGAACCTGCCTGATAAATCCAGGAATATGCATGATGGTATCTGGGATAAATCAGCCAGGGGTAGTTTTGAGATCCGCGGTAAAAATCTCGGGATCATCGGTTATGGCAACATCGGGAGTCAGCTGTCAATTCTGGCCGAATCCCTGGGAATGAATGTATATTATTTCGATGTCATTGAAAAACTGGCGCTAGGCAATGCCAGGAAATGCATTTCCCTGGAGGAACTCTTAATCAAATCGGACATCATTTCTCTTCATGTGGACGGCAGGCCAGAAAACGGGGACCTCATCGGGGCCGGAGAATTCATGAAAATGAGGAACGGTGTCATCTTTCTGAACCTGAGCAGGGGTCATGTGGTTGATATCGAAGCCTTAAGGAAAGCCATTTTTGACGGGAAGGTTGCGGGTGCTGCCATTGATGTCTTCCCTTCCGAACCACGGAACAATGAGGAAGGATTCACTTCGGAATTGCGGAACCTGCCCAATACGATCCTGACGCCTCATATCGGCGGGTCGACACTTGAGGCCCAGGAAAATATCGCCCAGTTCGTCCCGATGAAGATCATCGATTATATCAATTCCGGCAGTACCACAAACAGTATCAATTTCCCGGAAATTCAACTCCCTGCATTCAAGGATGCCCACCGGCTCATTCATATCCATCACAATGTGCCGGGTATCCTGGCTAAGATCAACCAGGTCCTTGCAAGTCATAACATCAATGTGGTCGGGCAATACCTGAAAACCAATGAAAAGATCGGCTATATGATCCTGGCAGTAAACCGGGAATATGACCGTGAAGTGATCACTGAATTCCGGTCGATAGAAAATACCATCAGGTTCAGGATACTTTATTGAATAGAAGGTTACCACCCTCCGTCAGGGCTTCGGGTGATGGTTATAGGATCCGGTTACCCGGTTAACCGAATCCCCGATTCCCCGGAAGATATAATCAGCCTCTGCCTCCTTCGATTTGCCAAGTCTCCGTTTCATGCGACGCAGGCATGGCCCGCTTACCCGCTTATCTGCTTAACCAAATCACCGATTTACCAGAAGGTAAAATCAGTCTCTGCTTCGGACGACGGGGTGTAGTCCGGTTACCCTGTGCACGCAGACATGAGCACAAGCGGAGATCTGTTCAATTCAGCAGTGGATTAACAGTTTTTAATTATCGGGATAAAAAAAACCCACCGGGCCAGGGAGTTTTTCAAACCTCCAAATTGATAGGATTTGAGCTGCCCTTCATCTCAACCCTCCACTGTTAACCCCGATGGTATCGGGGCCCCGATATAATCGGGGTGAGGCCCGGTTTCAATAAAGAGACTTACTCGGTTAATAGTTCGTGTTAAGTTTGAATAAAATAACTAGCGCCGATGGGTAATCTTAAATATCTTTAGCAAAGAACTTTTTCAATTAATCTAAAGTTACAATTAATTCGAAAAACGACAAATAACTTCGTGAAATATTAGAAAAATTTATTTGACATGGGATTAACAATCCGTTTTACATTCGATCCCCCGACTCCATATCATACCCTGAAATTTCATATTAACCGGGGGATAAAACAGAAACTTTTTGACCGGGAACATTCCCGCTCCGCCATGCCGGCACTTTTAGCCGAAATGTCGGCAGGCATAAAAATGTTGACCCAAATACCTGAGAATTATTCAATCGTTGTACTGCCCTCAAAATTGTTTGCGTTCTCGATCCTGCAGCACCTTTATTCTCCCGGCACTTTGATATATCCCGTCCATCCATCGGTTACCGTTTCACCATACATTGAAATTACCGACTCCGGACTGATTACGAAAGCCATCCTTCCCGGGAAGTTTACAACCATCAGTCATCAATTGAAATCACGTTACCTGATATGCAGGGATGCAGATCCGTCCAGTGGCTATGCATTGAAGATACCGGATCTTATATCCCTTAAAATCTCCCACCCGGATATTCATTTATTGCTGGATTTATCCTCATCGTTCATGAATTTTCCCCTGGACCTGGAAAATATCGATGGATACCTTTTTGAATCAGGGTATGTGACTGGAATGCAACCGGCAATCACGATCCTGATTCTTCGTGATCCGTTATTTCAGTCCGTTCAGAACAACTGGAAGAACAATTTTTATCATTTGTTACCGGGACGGGAAAAGGATTATCCGGGAATAATTGTCCACCGGGAGACGGATGCCGTAAGACTGTTTGTTTTTAAAGAAATATGTTATGATTTGATCAGACGGGATCCGAAAATTATAAGGAATGAGACCATCTATAAATCGATTATACTTTACGAGGCGCTTGAAAAAAGTGATCATTTTAAATTGTTGGTTCCTGATCAACAGGACCGTTCACCCAATATAATAACGGCATCCATGATATCCTCTCCTGAAATTATACTATCTATTTTTGCAAAAAAGGGGATCCTGTTTGACCTGATCCCCCGGGAAAATGAAGGATACATTGCACGTTTTTCCAATTTCCCGGTTCATTCCAGGGAACAGACCGAACATCTAGCCGATACCATTGCAGGCATGAGATTTATCCAGTAAGGAGGGGATGTAATGACGTTGTGATGCCGGTCGCTGCCAGCCAATGGGCATGGTCCTAGCGCATGAGCAGCGATTTGTATCCGGGAGCAGGAATATGAGATGGGGACCTTCCATCTCCCGTTCACGGGATTACAACAGGATCCTCATTCATGCCAATCCCTGACTATGCCTGCACTTCCGGTTCGGGCATGGCTACCCACAGGATTATGTATACAAATATGCCCGTAAGAATGGCAGTCGCGATAGAAAGAACCACGAACAATATCCGCGTCCACACGACATCCCAGCCAAGATATTCTGCAATTCCACCGCAAACGCCTGCAATAATTTTTTGCCTTGATCGAACTAGCCTCTTTTTCATAAAATGATTAGTTGATCCCTATTTGGGAAAATTTTCCATTTTTGAAACAAATGTCTGCCTAAAAAGCGCTTAAATTCCACAGAATGGCCTTTTTTCATTTTGGCCTCTTTTTGGCATAACGATATTTAAAAATAGGGTAAAGCTTGGTTAAATAAAAACCGAATTTAAGAAACTTAAGGTAGGCCAAGGTGTAGAATAAATTTGTGTTTCGGTTGCAATTAGGGCACCATTTTTGAAAATGGTGCCTTTTCTTTTTTAGGGATACAGTAAAAATTCATCCCGGGTTTAAGGGCTGGATCACATTTGCCAGGCACCGGGGTTTAGATAAAATTGAATATCCACATTCAGGGAAATAGCAGGGAAGAATCCCCATAACTCAGGAACCGGTAGTCATTTTCCAGTGCTTCCTTATATACCTCCGACCAGTGATCACCAATAAAAGCACTCACGAGCAACAGCAGGGAGGATTTCGGCATATGAAAATTAGTAATCAGCCCGTCACATATCCGGAACGGATATCCGGGAAAAATAAAAATCTCTGTCTCACCAAAAATTTCATCCTGCCTGATTTTTTCCATATGTTTCAAAACTCCCTGGAGGGCCTCCTCCCTGGACGGTAAATTAAGGGGATTGAACCTGTATGGGAACAGTGAATCGATTTTCGGATCCATGTCAGATCCTTCGATCAGTTTTACTCCATACCAGTACAGACTTTCCAGTGTTCTCATGGAGGTAGTTCCCACCGCTATCACCGGACCATGATGCGTGAGCAGGTTCAGGATATTCCTGGCAGTAAAACTGATCTGTTCGCTGTGCATGGGATGTTTTCTTATATCATTGTGCCGGATGGGCTGAAAAGTACCCGCGCCTACATGCAGGGTAAGAAAATCATAGTGAAAGCCTTTTTTCACCAGTTGATCAAGGACCTTTCCCGTAAAATGCAAACCGGCTGTCGGAGCAGCCACGGCTCCTTCGTTTTTCGAATATATTGTCTGATAGCGTTCCCTGTCCTCTGAAACAGGTTCTCTTTTAAGGTAAGGGGGAAGGGGAACTTTACCAGCCGATTCGATAATTTCCCCGAAGGTGATTTGTCCGGGATCCCAGCTGATCCGGATCAGATTTTTTTCCCGGTCAACGATATTCGCCTTAAGCAGAATCCCGCCCGGGAATTGATCGAGTTTTTTCTCGAGATGAATATTCCCCTTCCATTTTTTTGAATTTTTAATCATACAGTGCCATATGACCTCATGCTGACTTTTCATGACCATAGCGGCATCATTAGAGGGAAATACAGGATCAAGCAGAAAGATCTCCATCATGGCGCCGGAATTTTTTTTGAATTCCAGCCTGGCAGGAATTACCCTGGTTTCATTAAATACAAGAAAACTTTTTTCAGGGAGCAGGTCAGGGATCCTGAAGAACTTCTCATGACTGATTTTGCCTCCCCTGGAAACAAGCAATTTTGACTGATCTCTTTCCCTGAGGGGAAACCTGGCTATTTTCTCTTCAGGAAGCTGATAATCATAAGCCTCAAGAGTAAACCTTGGGTTTTTCACGAAAATAGCTGTATGGATTATATATTGACATTGCCAAGTGCCCGGAGATCTTCACGGTATCTGCGTTTTGATTCATGGATCGTCTGAATGGCTGAAGCTTTATCCTCCCATCCTTCAATGCCGACCTTCTTTTTTTCAAGATCTTTGTAAACGCTGAAAAAATGCTCTATTTCCTTAAGCAGATGAGGATTGACATCTTCCAGGCTGTTCAATTGATTCCAGATGGGATCACTGACAGGTACACAGAGAAGTTTCGCATCTGGTCCTTTTTCATCAACCATACGGAAAAGCCCAAGCGGTTTTACCTCAATCAGGCATCCGGGGAAAGTTGGGGCAGAAACCAGTACAAGTGCATCCAGCGGGTCCCCATCGAGGGCAAGGGTTTCCGGAACAAAACCGTAATCGCTGGGATAATGCATCGAAGAAAATATCATCCGGTCATAACGGATCACCTTCTTTATTTTATCGTACTCATATTTGTTCCTGCTTCCTTTTGGTATTTCGATCAAAACATCAATGGTCAATTCATCAGGATGCTCCATAAGTCATTTTTTTTGTATTTTTAATCAAATAATTCAGCAAATATAAAAAAACACCTGTACCAAATCTAAAAAATACATCAAATAGCTTTATCATGATCAATGCCAGATGGATAAAGTATGACCTGAAGTTTAAGTTCAGGGCAGGAACTTCCCGGGGATTTCTCACCGGAAAAACCTCCTATTTCATCATTCTCAAGGACCAGCAGAATCAGACCGGAATCGGCGAGTGTGGTCCTTTGAAGGGATTAAGCCCGGATGACCGGCCGGATATTGAAGATAAACTTTCGGAACTTTGCCTGAAGGTTACTGAAGGTCCGGTCCCCACACCCGATATCCTGGAGTCCTATCTTGATGAATACCTTCCGGTGGAATGGCCTTCCCTGAGAATGGGCCTTGAAACTGCATTGAGGGACCTTATGAATGAGGGTGAACGGATCATTTTTAAGAATGGATTTATTGAAGGCAGCGAGATTCCGATCAACGGGCTGATATGGATGGGAGACCGGGATTTTTTGCTGGATCAGATAAGCAGGAAAATAAAGGAAGGTTTCCGGTGTATTAAAATGAAGATTGGTGCCATTGATTTTCAGACTGAAACGGAAATGCTGAAATTCATTAAAAAATCATTGCAGGGACAGGATTTTTCAATCCGGGTGGATGCGAATGGTGCATTTACATATGAGGAAGCCCTTCACAAACTTGAGGTACTTGCAGGCATTGGTCTCCATTCCATCGAACAGCCCATTGCGGCAGGCCAGCCGGAACTGATGGCCGAGATATGCAGAAAGGTAAGGATACCCGTAGCCCTCGATGAAGAATTGATCGGCGTATATAAAAACCATGAAAAAAGAGATTTGCTGGAATTGATAAAACCCGGGTATATCGTTCTAAAACCTACCCTTATCGGAGGATTTTTTAACACCCGGCAGTGGATCGAACAGGCCGATACACTGGGCATCGGATGGTGGATCACCTCGGCTCTTGAATCGAATATCGGCCTGAATGCTATCGCCCAGTTTACGCTTGAAAATGCTGTGAGAATGGAACAGGGCCTGGGTACCGGCCAATTGTTCAGGAACAATATTCCTTCACCATTGAAAGTAGAAAAAGGGAAACTGAGATGGGACAGGAGCCGGTCGTGGGATCTGTCAAATCTGGGTATTGATCAGGTGTAGGATCATGCAGGCTACAAGCCCTGCTGTCTCCGTCCTTAATCTCATCGGGCTTAATGAAACCGGGACAAATCCTGCTGCAGATATTTTTTTTAATTCTTCACCGGTAAAATCACCTTCCGGACCGACCATGACAACGTAATTCATGCGGGCTCCGGCATTTCTCATCAATGGATTTCCGGCCCCTGTTTCCGCATGGGCGATGTATTTACGGTTATTTTCAAACGGAATACTGATAAAATTGTTTATGTCCGTCATTTCGCTCAATTCAGGCAGGAAAAGATTTCCTGACTGTTTGAGGGCACTGACTGCCTTTTTCTGCATCCTGTCGGTCTTTATAGACGTCCGCTCAGAATTCCTGCACCGGATGAATGAAATTTTATCGATCCCGATTTCTACTGATTTTTCAATGAACCATTCCATCCTGTCCATGTTTTTTGTAGGGGCGATGGCTATATGAATGCTGTAATCCCTGGAGGGTTGCTGTCTTTTTTCTATGATCTCAAACAGGGTATCATCAGGATCGGCTTTCAGTATCCTGCATTGATAAATACTGCCCTTCCCGTCAAGGACATTTACATAATCTCCTGTTTTTTTCCGCAAAACACGGGTGCAGTGACGTGATTCTTCCGGACTGAGACGGGTCGAACCTCCAATGATCTCGGGTAAAAAGAAAAAGTTCATGAACCTTGATAATTAATCAGGAAAAATTGCCGTTTCCGTTAAAATATCAACTTTTCAGCGCCAGCAAAAAAAAGCCGGCTTCTGAGTCCGGCGTTTTTCAAATTTATTCAACTTGAATGATCATCTTTTATCCATCGGGATATAATCTCTTTTTTTCGCCCCGGTGTAAATCTGCCTCGGTCGACCAATGGGTTCCTGATGCTCTCTCATTTCCTTCCACTGGGCAATCCAGCCTGGCAATCGCCCGATCGAAAACATTACCGGGAACATTTCAATGGGAATACCAATCGTCTTCATGATGATTCCTGAATAGAAGTCAACGTTCGGGTAGAGTTTTCTTTCAACGAAATAATCATCCTTCAGGGCCACCTCTTCGAGTTTCTTTGCCATATCCAGCATGGGATCATCCACGCCCAGTTTTTCCAGCACCTTGTCCGCAGATTTTTTGAGGATCTCTGCCCGTGGATCAAAGTTTTTATAAACCCGGTGGCCGAATCCCATCAGCCTGAAAGGATCTTTCGGATCCTTGGCCTTATCGATGAATTTTGAAAGGTCACCACCATCGTTAAGGATCTGTTGCAGCATTTCGATCACCTTCTGGTTAGCGCCGCCATGCAGGGGTCCCCAGAGTGCATTCACACCGGCGGCCACCGATGCATAAAGGCTGGCATGTGATGAACCGACTATGCGTACGGTCGATGTGGAACAGTTCTGTTCATGATCGGCATGAAGTATGAATACCTTATCCATTGCATCAACGATAACAGGATCCGGCTCATAGTTTTCTGCCTTTGTAGAAAACATCATTTTAAGAAAATTCTCCACATATCCAAGATCATTATTTGGATAATTACTCAGTCTGCCTTTTGAGCGGGTGTAGGACCACGCCACCATGGAAGGCATTTTTGCCATCAGCCTGATGATGGTCCTGTTTACCTTATCTGCCGATCGGTAAGGATCAAGTGATTCAGGGAAAAATGCTGTCTGGGCAGTTACAAGTGAAGATAATACGCCCATTGGATGGGCATCAGCGGGAAATCCGGTGAGGATGGTTTTAATATCCTCATGGACCAGCCACTCTTTCTTGATTTCATTTATCATATTTTGAATCTCTGCCCT
>JAGTVG010000359.1 GCA_018224645.1 Cyclobacteriaceae bacterium | reverse complement strand
GCAATGACATTACAGCCGAAAGAGGAAAGCCTCCTGGCGAAGGCGGATCCCATATTGCCATACCCGATGATCCCCACCGTTTTCCCCTGTAACTCAATCCCACGGTTACCTTCCCTGTCCCATATCCCATCCCTGATCTGCCGGTCTGCAAAATGCATTTTATTGAACAATGCCAATAACATCCCTATGGCATGTTCTCCAAGGGCATCCCGGTTTCCTTCAGGGGCATTGAGTATCCTGATGCCACGTGACAGGCAGATTTCTTCATCGACCTTTTCTATTCCTGCCCCTGCCCTGGCAATAAATTTCAACCTGACAGCCCGGTCAAAGATTTCCCTGTCGAGTTCGGTTTTACTCCGGATAATGATCCCGGTATAATCCCCGATCATTTCAAGTATTTGCTCCCGCTTAATGCCAGGAAGGTAGTCTACTGAACAATTCAACGCAATAAGACCAGGCTGAATGCTTGGATGCATTTCATCCACGATAATGATACGGCAATCCATTTTTTTCAAAATCAGGCGGTATATAAAAAATGTGCTATGGTAAAATAGACCCCCAGACCCAGCAGGTCATTTGCTGTCGTAATGAACGGTCCTGCAGCAAGGGCGGGATTGATCCCGATCTTATCCAGGATAAGCGGGGTGATCGTTCCCATGATGGAGGCCAGTATAACGACGCAGAACAAAGAAAATGCCACGATTGTTCCCAACCTGAATGTCTGTCCCAACACCAGGCTGAATGATAAGGCAATGGCAGCCAGTACCAAGCCGTTGATCAGTGAAACAAAAAGTCCCTTCATCACGCGTTGGATGTTGTCATAGGCTAATCCGGATTTATCTGCCAGGCTCTGGACCACGATGGCAGAAGATTGAATACCGACATTCCCTCCGGTAGCCGTGATCAGGGGTATGAAAAAGGCCATTGCCGGGATCATAACAATATCTGTTTCAAACAGGCCTATGAACCAGGCACCCACAAGTCCACCGGCCAGGCCAATGATGAGCCAGGGCAGACGGGCCCTGGTGATCATCCATATGCTGTCGTCCTCTTCCACATCCTCTGAAATACCCGACATCAGTTGCCTCTCCTCTTCCGCCATTTCAGCCATTACATCCATCACGTCGTCGATGGTGATCCTGCCGACCAGCTTCCCAACCCCGTTGACCACGGGAACAGATTCGAGATCGTATTTTCGCATGATCGAAACGACTTCCTCCTGGTCATAATATGTTTCGACCGCAACCACATCCGGTTCGTAAATATTTTTCACTAGGGTTTTATCCTCTGAAATGATGATCTTTTTTAAACTTACCCTTCCAAGCAGCTTATTCTTACTATCCACCACGTAAACCGAATAAATCTTTTCCACATTTTCCGCCTGCCGCCTGATTTCCTCGATGCATTGAACCACATTCCAGTTTAAATTGGCCTTGATCAATTCCTTTGCCATCAGCCCTCCCGCACAGTCATCCTCATACCGGAGCAGATCGATAATATACTGTGCCCTTTCCTCATTTTCTATCCCTGCCACGATTTCTTCCCTTAATTTTACAGGCAATTCGTTGATTATATCCACCACATCGTCGGTCTCCAGGTGATCCAGAAAAGCATTGATCCTGGGAGGATCGAATGTCCGCAATAATTTGGAACGCATATCGGGATCGGTATCATTGAGGATATCAGCGGCCGATTCATCATCAAGAAGGTCGATGATATACCTCGACTCATCATCATCCAGTTCCTCGAGAACGGAGGCTATGTCGCTTGGATCAATGCCGTCAAACGAATTTCTGATGAAAGTATCATCCTGGGCAGCAATGGCCTCCTTCAGCTTATCAATGTAATCCCGGGAAAGTTCAAACGTAATTATTTCTTCCACAATACATCTATTTTAGATGATAACTCAATAAAATCGTCAATCGATAACTGTTCAGCCCGCAGATCCAGGATCTTCATCTCCGAAATCTGCTTTGGCAAATTTAGGATTTTTAAGGCGTTACGCAATGTCTTACGCCGGTTTTGAAATCCCTGTTTCACGATTTTTGTAAATACATCCTCCCGGCAGGGCAGATCTCTCCTTCCGTTTCTTTTCAGCCGGATCACCGCAGATTTCACCTTTGGCACTGGATAAAAGACGCCGGGGGATACGGTGAAAAGATATTCAATATTGTAAAACGTACCAAGAAGAACGGATAAAATGCCATATATTTTATTGCCCGGATCAGATGCGATCCTGAGGGCGACTTCTCTTTGTACCATACCGACCACTTCACTGACTTTGTCGCGGTTTTCCAGTACCTTAAAAAAGATCTGGGAAGATATGTTGTATGGGAAATTACCGATGATCCCAATCCCATTTTTGAAAATATCCCCAAGATCCATTCTTAAAAAATCACCCTTGATTATTTTCTCCGCCTTATCCGGATATTTCTCCCTGAGAAATTCAATTGATTCCCCATCGATGTCGATAAGCCAGGTAGTATCGGGATATTTATCGAACAGGATACCGGTAAGAATACCTGTTCCCGGCCCTATTTCAAGCAGGGTTTTGTAATCCCCATGAAAGGAAAGAGAATCTACAATTTTAGAAGCGATATTCCGGTCCTTAAGGAAATGCTGACCTAAGTACTTTTTGGGTTTTACCTGCATGAAAATGGATGCCTTTTAGAACGTATGATATATCTAAATGATTCTTAAATCAGATAATCTATTTTTTTGGTAAAGGTAGAAAACCTCAGTAGTTTTGGATCAAGTCGTCAATTATTTTATTCAATTTTTCAAATGGAAAAGCAGGATTTATCCACCAAAAATAAAAAACCGGTAATCGGGATCACCATGGGTGATATCAATGGGATTGGGCCCGAGGTGATCATTAAATCACTTGCTGACAGCCGGATCCTGAAATACCTGACTCCGGTCATTTATGGTTCAACAAAGATCCTGTCATATTACAGGAAGAACCTCGCCATGGATGATTTTAATTATACGCAGGTAAAAGATGGGTTCATCAATTTTAAAAAGGTGAATGTGGTGAATTGCTGGGAGGAAGTGATTGAAATCAATGCGGGGAGTATAGATCCGGAAACAGGAAAATATGCATTTATTTCATTGGAAAAGGCCACGGAAGACCTGATGAATGAAAAAATTGATGCCCTAGTAACAGGCCCTGTCAATAAAAAGCTGATCCAGCGTGATACATTTAACTTCGCCGGTCAGACTGAATATATAACTGCCAAAGTCCAGCAGGGTGAAAGTATGATGATGATGGTCAGTGATCTTTTAAAAGTGGGGCTGGTGACCAACCATCTGCCCATCAGTGAGGTGGCCTCCAGCATTACACCGGAAATCATCAGTTCCAAGATAAAAATCTTCCTGAAATCCCTCAAGAATGATTTCGGAATCAGCAAGCCCCGGATTGCGGTGCTTGGATTGAATCCCCATGCCGGGGAGGATGGCCTGCTGGGAAAGGAAGAAAAGGAGATCATTTTACCCATGATTGAAGAATTCAGGAACAAAGGTTATCTCGTACAGGGTCCCTATCCGTCGGATGGTTTTTTTGGCGTTGCACAATACCGTACTTTTGACGGCGTTATTGCCATGTACCACGACCAGGGATTGATACCTTTCAAAACTATGTTCTTCGATGAGGGCGTTAATTTCACGGCAGGCCTGAATGTGATCCGGACCTCTCCTGACCATGGCACAGCCTATAATCTGGCTGGAAAAAACGTAGCCAGTGAGGTCCCGATGCGTTCTGCCATTTTCCTGGCCAAGGAAATTTACTATCATAGAAATCCCGTTCTGCGGGAAGATTAGTTTTTTCCGGTAAAATTCTTTTTCAATATTATTGTGTTTATCTTTGCAAGCCAATTTAAATTTTAGGTTGTGAACGATCTTTCGACATATTGGATTGATATTATCGGCCTCACCAACAAGGTACATGATTACGGATATTCCATTGAGGATAAATTCTTCAGGAATTTCGAAGGAAATGAGATCAGTAAAGGCTCTCTGAAATGTTCGATCGAATTGATTAAGAATGATAATTTCATCAACATGAAATTTGATATTTCAGGAAAAGTTGAACTGATGTGTGACAGGTCACTTGATCCTTTTGATTATCCATTAAAAATCAAAAAGAATATTCTGTTCAAGTATGGGGAGGAAGACAGGGAAATTGATGATGAAATTGAGATGATCAGCAGGAACAGGCAGGGAATTAACGTCGGGCAATATATTTACGAATTTATTGTCACGGAGATTCCGATGAAGAAACTTCATCCCCGTTTTTCAGGGGAGGAATCCAAGGAGGCGGCGGATGGACTTATCTACTCCTCTGGCACCGGAAAGGATGAGGATGATTCGGAAATCGAAGATCCACGTTGGGAAGCATTAAAAAAATTAAGAAATAATTTAAACTGAATAAATATGGCACATCCAAAACATAAGATCTCCCGGACAAGGAGGGACAAGCGCAGAACACATAAGAAGCTGCATGAAAAGACCATAGCCATTTGTCCGACCACCGATGAGCCCCATCTCTATCACAGGGCACACTGGTCAGAAGGTAAACTCTATTACAAGGGAAAAGTAGTTCTGGAAAAAGAAGAAGAATAAAAATTTATTGAATCCGGGGCAGTATCAGAAGTCCTGCACTGAATCCTTACGTCCTGCCCGTTTAACATTAATTCTGGCAGGTGGTTTTCGGACAGACCTGGATGACTTTTAATACAGCCTCTTTTTTTATCCGTGCCATTTTTTTTTGATTGATTTTTAACATGATACACCGGCGTGCGCGATGACGTCCGGGATATTTAGCGGATCAAAAATACTTCTCGATTGTCTTTTATTACTTATATTGTATTTAGTCTTATATTTGAAAAGTGAAATTATTTATTTAAACAATGGCCACAACTGCAGATTTCAGGAATGGTTTGTGTCTGGAATTTAATAATGACCTGTATACGATCGTTGAATTCCAGCATGTTAAGCCCGGTAAGGGGGGGGCTTTTGTCAGGACAAAATTAAAAAGTCTAAAATCAGGCAAAGTCATTGAAAATACTTTTAATTCCGGGGTAAAGGTCACGACTGCAAGGGTGGAAAGACGTCCTCATCAGTATTTGTTTAAGGATGATACCGGGTTCCATTTTATGGACATGAATTCGTTTGAACAGATCAACCTGCCTGAAGATATGATCGATAATTCCGATCTCATCAAGGATGGCCAGGAGGTGGACATATTATT
>JAGTVG010000358.1 GCA_018224645.1 Cyclobacteriaceae bacterium | reverse complement strand
TCTAAAAGCTGCCGGGCGGGCATAGCCCTGGGAACAGTTGCCTGGCAGAAATAATAGCGCCCCTGTTTCGGGAATAACGGCATGATTCTGGAAAGGTCCTTTTCCTTTACAAAGCCGAGCACAAAATGATATTTTCTTGCTTTAAGGGACATTAATTGTCTTAAAACCTCCCGGATCCCCTCCTCATTATGTGCGACATCGGCAATCATCATGGGTTTTTCACGTAACACCTGCCACCGGCCCCGAAGCCCCGTAAGGCGTTGAAAACCGGCCAGTCCCTGCTCGATATGTTCAAGACTGATCCTGACACCTTTTTCAATCAATATGTCGACTACGCGGATCACACCCGGCAGGTTTTTAATCTGGTAGAGGCCTCCTGCCCCAATGGTAAATTCATAGGTTATCCCGCAATGTATTGAGAAAAGGGAACAGGAAATAAGATTGTTTGTTACCGCCTTCCGCTGTACTTCATAATAATCCGTTGCAATATCGATCAGGGAAAGGGTCTCCCTGGCCTTCGATTGAAATACATCGATCACCTCCTCCTGGTTTGATCCAATCACGACCGGGATCCCGGGCTTAATGATACCCGCTTTTTCACCTGCAATTTTTTCAAGGGTATCCCCCAGCATATCCTGGTGGTCATAGGAAATATTGGTAATCAGCGATACCTCCGGAACGATCACGTTCGTTGAATCCAGCCGTCCGCCCAGACCAACTTCAAAGACAGCAAAATCCACTTTTTCCCTGGCAAAAAAATCGAAAGCCATTACCACGGTAACTTCAAAAAAGGAGGGCTCCACCTCCTCGATCAACGGCTTATACCTGGTGACAAAATCAGCAATAAAACTTTCCGGAATGCTGATCCCGTTAATTTTGATCCTTTCTGTAAAATCCTTTAAATGGGGTGATGTATATAAGCCAGTCTTATAGCCTGCCTGCTGCAGGATGGCTGATATCATGTGAGAGGAACTACCCTTGCCGTTAGTACCTCCGATGTGGATTGTTTTGAATTTTTTATGCGGATCGCCCAGCCTGGTGCATAATGTCAGCGTATTGGTAAGATCCTTTTTAAAGGCAGGCGGACCAACCCGCTGAAACATGGGAAGTTTTTCATAGAGATAGTCAAGAACTTCCTGGTACCGCATGCAATTATTTGGATCTTATAATGAAGGTGATTTTTCCTGTGGACACCGCGGCAGGCCTTGTATTGGAGGAAATGGGACTGAAGGTGAGTGATTCCACTTCCTGCTGATAGATTCTTTCAATGGCCGGGCCAACGGTCTTTTCAAGCGTACGGACGGAGATGATCTCCCCCCGGTCGGCAATTTTAATTTCAAATACGATCTTGCCATTTTCATTGGAAGTATCCTGCGGATTGGGTTCAAAATCCCATATCCAGCCTGACAATTCCAGCATAGGTCCTCCCCCGCCACCCTGTGACCCATATAAGGCCCTTGAATCGATGGTACCTTTTTCATCTCCTTCATCGCCTTCAACCGCAGCATCATCCCCCTGGCTTGTTGCTTTTTCTTCACCCAGCACTTCTTCGGTAGTGCCGGTGGTTTCCCTCGACTGGGTAACCTCCGGTTCGGTGGATACCTGTTCTTCCTGGGTCTCCTCCTTTACCTCCCTGATTTCCTCTTTTTTGATCTCCGGTGTTGTGACCGGCGGTTCAACGACATGGGGCGATTCAAGTGGCTGGGTTTCAACAGGTTCTTCTATACTTTCTTCATTAAGGATCTCCTGTTCTTCAATTACCGGAGGACTTGTTTCCTCCTGCGGCTCCTGGTCCTGGGGTTCCGTTTCCTGTTCAACGGGTTCTTCAGGCACGCGGGTAGGCTGTCTGGGCTGAATCGCGCGTGATCCGGACTCATCAATCCCGAAATTCAATTCAATCCCATATTCCGGAACCGGAGGATCTGGTTCCCTCCAGGCCAGCATGAGGAAGAACAACAGCAGCAACAAGGAATGCAACCCTATTGAAATCATCCAACCAATGCGGCGGTTCTTCTTTTCTTCTGTTGGTGTCATATCCTATTCAGCAGGTCTTGTGGCTACCGATACCCTTGCATTCAGAGAAGTGGCAATGCCTGCCACCCTGATCAAATGTTCGGTTGGAACAGATTGATCCACATGCAAAACAACAACGCCTTCCTGGCCCCTCAGTGCAGCTTTTAGATCATCCGGAAGTCTTCGGATATTTGTTCTTTCGTCATTTACAAAATATCGCAGGTCATGTGTGATGGTGATACTCACCCGCTGCATCACAATGGTGGAACTCTCACTGCTCGGGAGATTCACCGGCAATCCCGATGGAGTAACAAATGAAGCAGTCAGCATGAAAAAGATCAATAACAGGAATATGATATCGGTCATGGAGGACATGCTGAATGCCGTTTCAACTTTATGTTTGGACTGTAAATTCATTCTTTCTTTCTATCTCGGCTCCTGCAAGAGATCAAGGAAATTTATGGAAGTATATTCCATCCGGTATATGAGATTCTGAAGCCTCGTAACCAGATAATTATACCCAAGATATGCGACAATTCCAACAAGCAGCCCCGAAGCGGTGGTGATCATGGCCTCATATATTCCGGAGGACAATAATTTCGGACTTACCGTCCCTTCCTCCTGTGCAATGGCTATAAAGGCCTGGATCATCCCGGTTACGGTTCCCAGAAATCCGATCATGGGCGCCACGCCCGAGATCGTCGCCAGGAATGAAAGGTTTTTTTCAAGTTTATAGATCTCTATTTTACCGACATTTTCGATAGAAGCTTCAATGTTCTTCAATTGGCTGCCTAATCTTGAAACCCCTTTTTCAATCATCCTTGCAATTGGCGTATCGCTCTGGGCACATAATACCTTGGCGCCATTGATGTCGCCCCTCAATACGGACGCTTTTACATTTTCCAGAAAACCTTCCGGAGTTTTTGATGCCCTCCGTATTGTCAACAGTCTTTCGACGAAAATATAAACGGCCAGAATGGATAACAAGAAAATGGGGATCATCATAAATCCCCCTTTTAACAATAGTTCGATGAATCTTAGAGATTCCTGACCTCCGTTAGCAACCGTATCTATCGGAGGTGTGGCAATCTGAAGTATTTCCATATTAATATTTCAAAACCCAAATATCGTCACCAAAGGTTCCTTTCATTTCGTTCATCAAATTTTCGGCTTCGTTCCAGGTGCCAAAATCCCTGTCGATCACAACCCTGTTAAATCCTTTCCTATCCGGCGAGCTGAGGATATAGGAATTGATCCCCTGACCTGCAAGTTGTTTGGCATAATCCGAAGCCAGATCCTCATCAAAGAAACTGTTCAACACGATATAGTAACGACCTGTACTGGCATTAATTGTCTCAAACGCTCCGGTAGCCGTTTGCGGGGATGCATCATCCATTATGACAGGTTCGGGTTCGTCTACGGGTTCTTCCACTACCGGTTCACTGGGCCTGGTATCCTCTGTTTCCTGCTGGCTTACTCCCGGCTGGACCTGCCGTTGAGGCCCGGGGGTCCTGATAAAGAACCAGTAAATCACAACCATAACAATAAGAAACCCCAGAATACTTAAAAATACGATCAGCCCGGTGGAAGATTTACGGCGCTCCTCTTCATGCGTATACCGGTAAGTGGGTGTATGTTCCTCTTCGAATTCTCCGAATCCGACATGTTCGTCTTCCGGTTCAGGATCAGAGGTGTATTCAAAAGAGGTCTCTTCAGAGGCCTTACTCTCCTCCTCGCTTTTTTCATATCCGTAAGAGGAATCTGGAAGACCGAAATCATCAGATTCCTGTTCTTTTTTTCGTTTTGAACCTGATTTCAGATTATCGTCTTCGTCATGAAATTCTTTTCCTTCCATATTGTCAGATGGTTAGTGAAGTTAGCGACCCTAAATTAACAAAATGTTAAAGATTCTTAAACTTATACAGGGTTTTTTTATGGCATTTAATAAATTATCCCCTTTTAACTCCCTTTTTTAAAAATTAATGGATGCCCCGATCATTACCTGGATTCCCCGGGACGGATACCTGTAATAACGCTGATAATTTTTGCCCAGTATATTGTCAAATTTTATGAATGCCCCAAGCTGGTCTGAAAACCTGTAATTGACATCCAGGTTCAGGTCAACAAGCGGCTGAAGGGTTATTGTCCGGCTTTCCAACCAGTCATAAGCCCTGATGCCGCCCATAAAATATATATTCGCCCCAAAAACTATCTTTTCGTAAAGGCTGTAATTTAAATGCGAACTAATCCTGTAACCGGGTTTATGCCAGGGATCTTCAAGTTGTTTCAGCGAATAATTAAAATAATCAGCCCGCAGTGAAATATGATATTGTTTAACCCTTGAAAATACCAGTTCCCCGTAAATATTTGTCACCGAGGTATTCTGATGATCGTATAAAAGATTGAATGTCGAAATATTCAGGTTGTCATTCTGATAAAAATACATATCCTTATATTCCGAAAGTGAGAACCCGGCGGTAAAATTCATGATTTTAAGAATATTTCCGGTTATCCCCCAGTCCAGGCCGAATTTTTTATTCGTATGAAGGATTGGGGCTCCGGGAGTGATGTACGGATTTTCATAGACGATATCCCTGAAGGTCACCTTCTGCAGATCTCCGTCAAGCTTAAGGAAAATATCGAAATTCTCGCTCAAATGATAATCCAGCCGGACCATTGGATACAGCAATACACTTCCCCTTGAATTCAGGGAATCGTTCTGTATGATAAAATTCAATCCGGCCCTGAGATCGAGCTCGTCATACCTGTAAAAGATGTATGGCTTAATCCTGATCAGGTTCCTGTTCAGGTTGTTCCC
>JAGTVG010000357.1 GCA_018224645.1 Cyclobacteriaceae bacterium | reverse complement strand
GTCCCTGGTTTTATAACCATGTTTTTATCCTGTTCATCACCTGTTTCACTGAATATGGACAAAGCCAGGTGGATCAGCGATCAGGAGGGATGCACGGGATACCGCATGGAAGTCTATCAGGATATCATGAATGAAAAAGATAAGCTACTGGGTTTGTCAAATAAAAAGATCGTGCAATTGCTGGGCAATCCCAACATCAATGAACTTTACATAAGGAATCAGAAATTTTTTGTTTATCAGGTTTCTCCCGGTAAATCCTGTGGGGGGCAGGCTAAGGAACCGGACCTGTTCCTTATCTTCCGCTTTACGGCCATGGGGCTGGTAAATGAAATATATATGAATGACAAAGCTTCGCCTACTGATTGATCCTTATTTAAAACAGAGGGCTGCAGCGCCAAGGATCCCGGCATTATTCCCCAAAGTTGCCTTTTTTATATCAAGTTCCCTGGTATAATACGGAGTCAGATTTTCCATGAGTACCCTTTTCATAGGCTCGTAAACAAAATCATAACTCTGGGAAATGCCACCGCCGACAATGATGGTTTTGATATCGAATAACCTTACGGTGGAAACAAGCGCTTCGCCCAGGTATAATCCGATCTTTTTGAAAATCTTTATAGCGACTTTATCTTCTTCTTGAGCTGCTGATACCAATGTTTTTGTATCCCAGGAAGTTATATTTGTCCCGAGTATTGATTTTTTGGATTTTAGAAAATCATTTATCATCTCCGTCAAACCCGCTTTTCCGATGATGTGTTCCAGCTCTTTCCCCTCATGGGTCATGATATGGCCGATCTCCATGGCATTTCCATCCCCTCCCCTGAAAACCTTCTTGTTAATTATCGCCGCACCACCGACACCGGTCCCCAGGGTAATGAAAATATAGTTTTCAGGAAGTTTTTCACTGCCGAAATAATATTCCCCCAGTGCGGCGGCATGGGCGTCGTTCTCAAGATAAAAAATCTTCCCCGGGAAATCGGCTTCAAGGGTTTCCACCAAATCCGTATTATCAAGATCTTCCAGGTTGGGCAATTCAAGGGTTGATCTGCCATCTCTTGATATTGTTCCGGGGATTCCAATTCCGGTTTCTTTCACTTCAGGATGCCTCTCAAATTCTGTTTTCAGCGTCCGGCTGAAATTTTCAACAAATTTTCCGTTTTCCCGAAGTATGATGGTCGGATATTTTATTTTATCCACCAATCCTTTTTCCGAATCCACAAGACCAATCTTAATATTTGAACCGCCGATATCAATACCAAAAAAATGAGACATAAATTTTATTTCATTTGAAATATTACAGGACTGCAAAATAAAAAAAATACTTTATAATCAATCCGGAAGTTCTAAAAATCTCAAAAGAAAATGAATATTTGATTCAGCCCGCGGTCGTCATCCCTTGCAGCTTTTGTGGCAGGCTAAAGCGTGATCAGGGATCTTCATGCTGCCAAAAAATCTCCGTAAAGGTGGAACTATTCTTGAATTTACCACCATAAAATATTCACAATTGGCTATTTTTGCATGTAATTTTTTCAATACCAAAATTTAAAAAAGTAAATCATGAGTGTAGCAACAAAATTCAGGGCTGGTGTATTGTATGGAAGTGAGGTCAAAGAATTATTCGATTACGCAAATAAAAACAATTTTGCACTGCCAGCGGTAAATGTGGTAAACACAAGTACCGTAAATGCGGCGCTTGAGGCAGCGCGGGATGTAAATTCCCCGATCATTATCCAGTTCTCAAATGGAGGTGCCGTTTTTTTTGCAGGCAAAGGTTTATCCAATGAAAATCAGGCCGCTGGCATTGCAGGAGGAATTTCCGGGGCAAGACATGTCCATCTGATGGCTGAAAAATATGGTGTTCCTGTCATTCTGCATACTGATCATTGTGCCAAAAAATTACTTCCATGGATAGACGGCTTACTTGAAGCCGGTGAAAAACACTTCGAAGAAACGGGCGCACCATTATACAGTTCACATATGCTCGACCTGTCCGAAGAACCCATCGATGAAAACATTGAGATTTCCAGGAAGTATCTTGAAAGAATGAGCCGGATCGGGATGACCCTGGAAATAGAACTGGGTGTGACCGGCGGTGAGGAAGACGGGGTTGACAATACAGGAATTGACAGCTCAAAATTATATACACAACCGGAGGAAGTAGCTTTTGCCTATGAGGAGCTCAAAAACGTAAGTGATAATTTTACCATTGCAGCCGCATTTGGTAATGTACATGGTGTTTATAAACCTGGTAACGTGAAATTGACACCCATCATTCTTAAAAATTCACAGGATTATATCCAGAAAAAATTCGAGACAGGGAAAAATCCCGTCAATTTTGTTTTTCACGGCGGTTCAGGATCGGAGCCTGAGAAAATCAGAGAAGCCATTGAATACGGAGCCATTAAAATGAATATAGACACCGATACACAATGGGCATTCTGGGAAGGAATCCTGAATTATTATAAAGCCAGGGAAGGATATCTGCAGGGGCAGATAGGCAATCCGGAGGGAGAAGACAAGCCAAACAAAAAATTCTATGACCCAAGGGCATGGCTTAGAGAATCAGAAAAAACATTTGCCAAAAGATTGAAACTGGCTTTTGAAAACCTGAACTGTATCAACAGAAACGTTTAAGTCTGGCCATTCAGATATTGTTTTATTCTCCTGAATCAAAAATTTGAAAAGCCCGCAGGAAGGCAAGCTGAAATCAGCAAAAGAGCAGGAACTGATTGCAGGAAATTTTCTTTCGGAAAAATGCCGGCAGGAAAAGATCGTGATCTATCAGATCCTAACGCGTTTATTCGGCAATAAAAAATCAGCAAATATTCCTTTTGGAACCATTGATGAAAATGGGGTTGGGAAATTCGATGATATTAATGACAGGGCCTTATCATCCCTTGCGGACCTGGGAATCACACATATCTGGTATACCGGGATCATTGAACATGCCGTAGTTTCCAATTACCGGAAATACGGCATTTTTCCTGACCATCCGGCGGTTGTCAAAGGAAGAGCCGGCTCACCCTATGCGATAAAGGATTATTATGATGTTAATCCCGATCTGGCTAACCAGGTGGAGAAGCGGATGGCAGAATTTGATGCGTTGATCAAGCGCACACATGATCATCAGCTCAGGGTAATTATTGATTTTGTTCCCAACCACGTTGCAAGAAAATATTCATCGGATGCAAAACCCGGTGGCATCCGTGATCCCGGACAGGATGACGATACCGCTCTTGGTTTCAGCCCTGGCAATAATTTCTATTATCTGCCTGATGAATCCTTTAAAGTGCCTGCCGGATACACACCTGTTGGACTGTATCATGAATTGCCGGGAAATGCAGGCCATTTCATTGAAAAACCTGCTAAAGTAAGCGGAAATAATGTCTTTAAATCACAGCCCGGGATAGATGACTGGTTTGACACGGTAAAACTCAATTATGGCGTGGATTATGCCAATGGCGAAAGGAAATATTTTAATCCCATCCCGGACACCTGGATCAAAATGAGGGATGTCCTTCTTTTCTGGACTGCCAAAAATGTAGACGGCTTCAGATGTGATATGGCAGGAATGGTGCCGGTTGAATTCTGGGAATGGGTGATCCCCCAGGTAAAGGAGAAAAATGAGCATATAATTTTTATTGCGGAGATCTATAAGCCGGAACAATTCCATGCATACCTGAATCAGGGAAAATTTGATTTTATATACGACAAGATACATTTTTATGATCCCCTGAAACAGATCGTTCAGAAAAAGGCTACCACCCCGGTTATTACAGAATCCTGGAAATCCCTGAAAGGTATCAACCATAATATGCTCCGCTATCTGGAAAACCATGATGAACAAAGGATTGGCTCTTCATTTTTTGCCGGTAATGCATTCAAGGCATTACCCGCCATGGCAGTGATCAGTTTCATGTCGAATAATCCCGTAATGATCTATTTCGGCCAGGAGGTTGGCGAACCGGGCGAAGGCGTGGCTGGATTCAGCGGTGAGGATGGCCGCACCACCATTTTTGATTATTGGGGTGTACCCTCCCACCAGAAATGGATGAATGGCGGCAAGTTTGACGGCGGGAAACTGGATGAACAGGAATTGAAATTAAGGAATTCATATAAGCAAATCCTCAATATATGTATATCGCACCCGGTGATCCGGGAAGGCGATTTTTTCGACCTGTACAGCTATAATGCGAGTCTGGGAAATATTACCGGGGACCAGCTTTATTATTTTTTACGGTTTACCGAAAATCGGAATCTTTTTGTCATTGTCAAT
>JAGTVG010000356.1 GCA_018224645.1 Cyclobacteriaceae bacterium | reverse complement strand
GATCTCAAGGAAGGAAGATTTTGAGGAACAGGAAAAACTTGTCTTTCATGACTGGGATCAATTGGACCAGGAATTGGAAATGCTGAATCCGGAAACAGATAAGATTGGATCCGTAAAAAGGCAGGATTAAAATTCGAGAGGATCAGACGGGGGAAGTATGTAAGCCAGCACTATATTTCAATAATCAATAACAAGTGTTTATTCCTGTTGCATCTTCAGTACCAACGATCTTTTAAAATCAGGAAAAAGTATCCTGTTTTCTTCCAATTCAGTTTCTGACCAGCGGTCCTTCCATGGATCATATATCCTTATCGTGCCTGGCATGGCATCGATTTTCAGCTCATCCAATCCGATAAACGCTCCCCGGATGGTCTGTGGCGGTAATCCCGCCTCAAGTTCTGATCTCCAGGTATTGTTTTTATCACGGATCCAGATCAGCGTAGAAACCTTTCCCTTCAGCATGTAGATCCGGAAAATATCGGTTTCGATTTTCACCGGTAAGAACTGTTCTGAAATGGGATTGATCCCTTTAACCGCCGATGCAAAACGGCCAAAATGATACCAGAGATCATTTGGATCAACATAGGCGTTCCAATGCCAGTTCATCCCCGCGCCCGCGGACCCGGAAAAGAAGGGTGCAAACAGGACATCATGAAGCAGTATACCGGCCGTATCCACTTTATAATACCGGATCGGGCCGGTATGTCTTGGTTCCACACCACCTGTTTCCGCCAGGATGGAAGGTTTTCCAGGGTTATAGGATAATAATTCATCAATAGCACTGGAAGTAATGATATCCATGGGCGCATGGCAGATTTCCATGTTCGCTCCCAGATCAAGATAACGGTGGATCTGTGCAACTTCATTGCCGGGAAGTTCCATCATTCTCCTGTAAGTATCCCGGACATCTTCCCGGTCAAAGCTTCCCAGGCTTTGCATCACCAGGTTTTCAGGGAATCTTTTTTTTGTTTCATCAAGCATCATCTCATTCCAGGCAAAAAATGCACTGTCCTCGGGTCCGCGCATGGCATTCATTTCATTCCAGAGCTCCCAGCCGAAAAAAACCGTATCACTCCCATACCTTTCCTGGTAAAAATCAAGCTTGTCCAGGAAGAGTTTATGTCCTGCTTCTGTGGTGATGTATTCACCGATGTTTTGCAGGGGCCCGCCTTCAGAAGTATGATAGACCGATTTTGTAGCCCAGCCCTGCGGATTCTCCTCGAGTGTTACGCTTCTGAAGTGTTCAAAGGTCATTTTGATCCTTAATCCGTATTTCCTTGCAGTTTTTATGAACCAGTCGATCCTTTTGATTTTCTCAGGATCATATTCCCCTGCTTTTTCATGTTCCATATCCCAGAAACTCTGACTGAGCCAGATCCTGACATAATTCCCGCCATTTTCAGCAAGTTTTTTCATCCAGCTTTCCACCTCCATCATGGCTGAATCGGGATGGTTCACAGGCGAATTTGGATTGATCATGTTGATCCCGATGGGAACATAGGGCGTGCCATCGGATAACTGGAAATATGCCGGATTATCCTTGCTGATTTCAACATAATTCAATATTCCGGCTTTTTCAGGCATATTTTCAACGTTATTCCTGCAGGAGGTTAAAAAATATAATCCCGGTAGCAGGAGCAGGGAAAGTAATATTTTCTGAGCATTCATGGTAAAAAATGATATTCCTGATTCAAGATAAAATTATTCTTAATTAAAGACAAGAAATGATACTGCTGCCTTCTACACCTTCAGGGTTTTTAATACCAGTTATTCCTGAAAAAAACAGACCACTCCCGAGTCACCTTGTAAGCCACTTGAGGCGGGCAATTAATTCCCCGTCAACCCGGTATCAAATAGCTTAAATATCAATTATCGCCACTTGGCTGTCTTTTTGCTGTATTTCTGAATCGTAAAAAATTTGTTTCGTAAATTTAAATATGGAAGAATTAACGCGCAAGAAATCTAACGGATCCCCGCTGGGAAAAGCACATATTCAGATCGAAGATTTCTTCAAAACCAGTATTCCGGAAAACCTGTTGTTCCATGATATCAATCATGCCAAAGATGTCGCCGAGGCAGCCCGGAAACTTGGCCAGAAGGCTTCCCTGTCTGAAAAGGACCTTGAAATTCTGGAAATGGCAGCATTATTTCATGATACAGGATACGTCAGGGACAGGGAAAATCATGAGGAAGAAAGTGTAAGGATCGCTGAAAAATTTCTGTCAGAAATAGAATACCCGGAAGAGAATATGAAAAAGGTATCAGGCCTGATCCGGAGTACTAAAAGGGATCACCAGCCCCGGAACTTCCTGGAAGAAATCCTTCACGATGCAGATCATTCTCATATCGGTAGAAAAAGTTTCTTCAGAAAGGGAGAATTATTCCGGGCAGAACTGGAAGCCAGCAACGGGAATGAATTTTCGGAACATGAATGGCATAAAAGGCAATATGATTTCCTGATCAATAATCCTTTTCTAACCTCTTTTGCCGAACAGGAATATGGTACAAGAAGGACCAAAAACATCAGGAACCAGCGTAAAAACATCCTATCGGCAAGAAAGGTCACACGGAGAATTAAGACCGGGAAAGATTATGGCCGGGGCATCGATACCCTGTACAGATCAAACTACCGGAATCATATCAATTTCAGTTCGATCGCCGATGGTAAGGCAAATATGATGATCAGTATCAATACCATCCTCATTTCCATCATCGTAACACTTTCCGGAGCAGGCCTTTCGGTCTTTGATGGTTTTCAGCCCGGACGATTCCGGTATACGATCCCGATTTTTATCCTGTTGATCGGTTCATTGATCTCGGTTGTATTTGCTGTATTGTCGGCCAGGCCAAAGGTGACGGAGAAGAATGTCGATAAAAAAAACATTCGCTCAAAGGATAAAAGCTTCCTGTATTTTGGGAACTTTCTCCAGATAACTGAAGATGAGTTCACCGAATATTTATCAGATCTGAAACGGGACCAACAGGAACTGTATGACAGCATGTCAAGGGATACCTATAACCTGGGTAAGGTATTGAAGGAAAAATACCGGCTTTTATCCATCAGTTATACGGTATTCATGATCGGCCTCACCTTAAGTGTCATTGGATTCATCGGCATCTTCATTTTTACAAGCACGAGCATATGATTAATGCCAATTATTCATAACATTTTAAATCTTAGTTTGCAATCTTTTCGTAAGCTACTTATGATCAATTAGATAACTGATGGTTAACCCTCGTCCCGATAAAACCGGGACAGCCCTTACAGGCGCCTGTCTGCATCCTTCTCACATAGCTTCAGCGGAGCAAAGCCGCAGGTAGGAAAAATTCTTGAATTTTTCGGGTTAAAGCGTTACCGGATTTCATTGATTCCTTCATTAAAGAAACTGGTTCCGGTTCTGATCTCAGGATATAGAAAGTGTGGCTATCGTTAATCATGCATGAGTAAAATTTTCCACAAGTTATATGCCGGATTACCTGTTGTAAAGGACAACTCTCTTGAAATTTCAACAAATTATTTTATGACATCATTTTTGATTGATGAAAAAAAACATAATTCATGAATAAACTGACCACCCTTCTGTTATCAGGGCTTTTCCTCATTTTCACAGGTTGTGCGACAAGAAATGCATTTTATTCCTTTGAAGAAAAGGAATGGGAGAAGGGGACCTCTCCGGATAACGAGCATCTCCTTCTCTCCGTTTTTCTGGCAGGGG
>JAGTVG010000355.1 GCA_018224645.1 Cyclobacteriaceae bacterium | reverse complement strand
ATTGTGGCCATTCTCCAGAAATATGGATGTAACGCCCTTGGATTCACGGGAGCGGATGGCAATATGATCCTCGCCAGAAAAAGACCGGTGAAAGATAATATTGATTTCGGATTTGTAGGCGACATCGTAAGGATTGATGCCGTTAAACTTGCCGGGATCCTTGACTTGAATTTTACGCCGGTTTTTACTGCAATGACACATGATGGGAATGGACAGTTGCTGAACACCAACGCTGATACCATCGCTTCTTCCCTGGCAGTGGAACTTTCAACATTTTATAAAACGGAACTTTTTTTCTGTTTTGAGAAACCGGGTGTGATGTCTGATGCCGCAGATATTGAAACCAGGATCCCCGTACTCACACCTGCCATCTATTTGAAATATAAGGCGTCTGGGAACATCCATTCCGGTATGATACCCAAAATAGATAATGCTTTCGAAGCGATAAAAAAAGGAGTATCCCGTATTCATATCTGCCATTATCAGGATATTGGAAGCATTGGTTCCCCTGAATCTGAAATTGGTACTGTAATCGTAAACCCGTGAAAATCTCGCTTGAAGAAACGATAAAGTTATTGCAGCAATTGATCCGGGTACCTTCGTTAAGCAGGGAGGAGAAAAATTGTGCTGATTTTCTTTCGGATTATTTTGACCGGAAACGGATAGCATTACAGAGAATCCATAACAATCTCTTGTTGAAGAACAGGCATTTTGATCCGCAAAAGGAAAATATCCTGCTCAATTCACACCTGGATACGGTCAGGGCCAATGAAAACTGGACGGTAGACCCGTTTGATCCTGTAATCAGGGAAGGTAAAATATCCGGACTGGGCAGTAATGATGCTGGTGCTTCCCTGGTAAGCCTTCTAAACGTTTTTATGCACTTCTATGACCTGCAAGATCTGAATTATAATCTGATTTTCCTGGCATCGGCGGAAGAGGAGATATCCGGAATCCAGGGAGTAACGTCTGTATTGCCACACCTTGAGCCCATATCATTTGGGATCGTTGGCGAACCCACCGGGATGCATCTTGCCATTGCCGAAAAAGGATTGATGGTGCTGGATTGTAAGGTACGGGGTATCTCTGGCCATGCCGCCAGGAATGAAGGCAATAATGCCATTTATATGGCAATTAAGGATATTGAATGGATCAGAGAACATAAATTCCCTGACAGGTCTGAACTGTTGGGCGATGTGAAAATGACGGTTACCAAGATCAATGCAGGTACGCAGCATAATGTGATCCCGGATGAATGCAGTTTTGTGGTGGATGTCCGGAGTACTGATGTCTATCCCAACGAACAGATATTGGAGATTATAAAACAAAATCTCTCGGGTGATGTAATCGCCAGATCTACAAGATTGCAATCCTCTTCCATTCATGTAGATCATATTCTGGTGAAAGCCGCCCTTTCACTCGGGATTTCCCTGTTTGGTTCGGACACCCTTTCCGACCAGGCCTTAATGCCATTCCCAACTGCCAAAATCGGGCCGGGTGATTCTTCCCGGTCTCATACCGCAGATGAATTCATTCTGGCGGATGAAATCCGCGATGGGATCGGGATTTATATTAAATTACTGGATAAATTGCTGAAGGAGGATCAAAAGAAGGTAATTCCAAAAATCCGATGAAACATAAAACTGTAATCCAAAATGAAACTCTGGCAGAAGTCTTCCGATGTGAATAAGACCATTGAACGGTTTACCGTTGGGAAGGATAAAATTCTCGATATGGAACTCGCCTATTTTGATGTGGTGGGATCCATGGCACATGCGAAAATGCTTGCGAAAATTGGCATCCTGACCCATGAGGAACAAATCAGGATTCAGACTTCCCTGGCTGAAATTTTAGGACAAATTGAAAGCGGGAAATATTACATTAAGGAAGGTGTTGAAGATATCCATTCACAGGTAGAACTGACATTGACTGAGGCCCTTGGGGAAACAGGCAAGAAAATTCATACGGGGAGAAGCCGGAATGACCAGGTACTCCTCGATCTGAAGTTATATATGCGTCACCAGATATTTGAGATTGTGGGTCATGTGGAAAACCTCTTCCGGCGGTTCATTACACTCAGCAACCAGTTCAGGCATGTGATTTTGCCAGGGTATACCCATTTCCAGGCAGCCATGCCTTCATCCTTCGGTTTATGGTTCGGAGCCTATGCGGAAAGCCTGGCGGATGATCTGGTGATGCTGAAATCAGCGCTTGAGATCATCAACAGGAATCCATTGGGGTCGGCTGCCGGCTACGGTTCATCCTTTCCCCTGGACCGCCAGATGACGACGGAACTGCTTGCTTTTGATTCCATGGATTATAACGTTGTATATGCACAGATGGGAAGAGGGAAAGCCGAAAAAGTATTGGCCGCCGCAATGGGTTCAATCGCTGATACACTGGGGAAATTTTCATATGATGTTTGCCTTTACATGAGCCAGAATTTTGGGTTTATCAGGTTTCCGGATGAATATACGACAGGTTCAAGTATCATGCCCCATAAAAAGAACCCTGATGTATTTGAAATTATCCGCGGAAAAAGCAACAGGATCAAATCCCTGGTGAACGAGTTTAACCTGTTGACCGGCAATCTGCCCTCAGGATATCACCGTGAAATGCAGCTTTTGAAGGAAAGTCTTTTTGATGGGATCCATGGATTGAAAGAATGCCTTTACATGGCTTCATTTATGCTGGAAAAAGTACAGATAAATGAAAACATAATGGATGATGAAAGGTACAATTACATTTACAGCGTTGAACTGGTCAACGATCTTGTCCGCCGGGGAACATCATTCAGGGAAGCCTACCGTGAAGTGGGAAAAAAAATAAACGAGGGAGAATACAAACCAAGGAAGCAACTTGATCATACCCATGATGGCAGTCTCGGGAACCTGATGAATGACCGGATCGAAGCGCTTATGCAGGCTCATCTTGATTTTTTCAAGATAAAAAATACCCGGATAGAAAAATCAATCCGCACCCTGATTGAGGATATTTGATTTGCCTGTTATTGTCCACTCATTTTTTGAATAACTAGCATTTTGGATTTATCTTTATCATGGATCAAATGATAAAAAAATGATTGTCACATTTGTACATGTTTGGGTAAAGGAAGACCGTATAAATGATTTTATTCAGGCCACCCTGTCCAATCATTCAAAATCAGTCAGGGAGGCGGGTAACCTCCGTTTTGATGTTTTGCAGGATTCGAATGATCCGGCAAAATTTGTACTTTATGAAGCCTATGAATCGGATGCGGCCGCCGCAGATCATAAAGATACCCCACATTATCTTCACTGGAAGGAAACAGTTGCTGACTGGATGCTAAAACCAAGAGAAGGCATCAAACACCGCATCATTGCTCCCGCGGATAAATCCGCATGGAAATGAAATTCAATTTTGCCAGAATTCCGCAGATTTTGTTCGGCCCCGGAAAGATCCAGGGATTACCAGGAGTCATTGGGAAATATGGAAAGCAGGTATTACTGGTCACAGGGAAGTCCTCGCTGTCGGAAAGTGCCAGCTGGGATAAAATTATCATGGGAATCAGCCATGAAAAAATAGCATGGGACCATTTTTCCGTTCAGGGAGAACCCTCTCCGGGAATGATCGATGCATGTGTAATGGGTGAAAATTTCAGAGAACCTGATGTGGTGGTGGCAATAGGGGGTGGAAGCGTTCTGGATGCAGGGAAGGCCATATCTGCCATGTGGAAAAAACATGAACCCGTTAGATTTTACCTGGAGGGAGTGGGTGACGGAAGGGAACATGATGGTCAGAAAATCCCTTTTATTGCCATTCCAACAACTGCCGGGACCGGCAGCGAGGCCACCAAGAACGCTGTGATCAGTGAAGTTGGACCAGGGGGATTTAAAAGATCTCTGAGGCATGATCAATTTGTTCCCGAAATAGCAATTATCGATCCGGATCTTACCGTAAACTGCCCAAAAGAAATAACGGCCTGGAGCGGGATGGATGCTTTCACACAGCTGCTTGAAAGTTATCTCTCGACGGAGGCCAGTCCGATGACCGATGCACTGGCGCTATCCGGTCTGAAAAGGATTGCCGGATCACTTGAAAAAGCAGTATCCGATCCCGATGATCTGTCGGCAAGGACTGATATGGCCTATGCTGCATTATGTTCTGGGATTACCCTGGCCAATGCCGGTTTGGGAGTTGTACATGGATTTGCTTCCTCCATCGGCGGGAGATTTCAGATTCCACATGGTCTGATCTGTGGGACGCTTATGGGTGTGGCCAATGAATTTTTACTCAACAATCTTTTAAAGAACGATACATCAAGCCTTGCCGTGAAAAAATATGCTGAGACAGGAAGGATCTTTCATGAAACATCGAACAGAGATGGAATTTTCTATGCTGAATTTATCATCAATAAGATCCATGACCTGGTTGAAAAATTTAACCTTCCCAGGTTAAGCGATTTTGGATTTGACAGGGCGGAAATTGAAAATATTGCCCGGTCGACCTCATGTAAATACAATCCTGTAAACCATGATGTGTCTGAATTGGCCGGAATGCTGGAAAGGAGGGTATAAGACCCAGGTGCAACCCGGAAAGAAAATGGCAAGGCGTGAAAATTCCCAGGGAATAAAACCCGGAGCCCAGCTATCGGAAAATTCATGCCATCACTCCGGGTGATGGCATGAGTTTTCCGAATAATCAGCCTTTTATCCCTTAATCCCTGCGTGATTTTTCCAATGACTGATCATTGATCCTTCAACTTGATGTTCTATAATGCATAGGAAACAGGAAGGATCATTTTTGTGTTCACTGCCTTGCCTTTACTAACGCCAGGTTTCCATTTTTTATCATAGGATGAGATGACGCGTACGGCCTCATCATCCAGCCCGTATCCGATACCCTTTTCAACTTCCACTTTGGTGATCGAACCTTCCCGGGTAACCACGAACCTGATGAATACTTTTCCTTCGATTCCCTGTTTTTTTGCTTCTTCAGGATATCTGATATTGCTGCCTATATAATTAAGGAAAGCCTGCAATCCTTCCTCAGGTTCAGGCAATACATCCACCTCCTGGGTGATTTCCATTTCCATGCCGCCATGGGAATCCGCTTCAAGATTCGCCATAGCCTCCTCATTGACTGCTGCCTCATTGTTCGCTGATTCGCAACTCCAGAGCATAAGGGTCATCAGGAACACCATAAAGTAACGGCTGTAACTTCTTGCTTTGATCTTAAGGTCATTCATTTTCATGATTTTAAACATTTAAGGTTTCAACTAAATTTATAATTATATAACTAAAATATTAGTTATAATAGATAAAAAAAAAGCGGTGTTTTCGATAATTTCATCCTGGATTTTCAGTTTAATTTTTCATTCAATTGAAAGGTAATCGGAAGCACCATCCTCACATCCACAGGCTGACCATCCTTATATCCCGGCGTCCAGTCCGGACTCTGGTTCACCACCCGTTTTGCTTCCTCATCGCAGGCGATATTCAATCCCCGGATCACTTTCACCTGGTCAACATCACCGGTTTTGGTCACGACAAATTCAACAAACACTTTACCTTCAATGCCCTGCACCCTCGATTCCTCCGGATATTTCAGGTTGTTCATGATATAGTGAAAGAAAGTTTCCATGCCGCCCTGTGGAATAGGCTGTTGATCTGCCTTCATGAAATTATTGTCCATATTCGCGGTTTCACCGGCTATGCTGTTTCCTTCCCGGTCCGGATCACGCAGGCGGTATCCCGGTTCATAACAAACGATTGCATAGAGCCGCGATGATCCTGCATTTTCATCAATATAATGCGAGGTGATTTCCCAGTCCCCTGCACTGAAGATCCTGTTCAGGGTTTCCTGGGGGGCAGGAGAGGAGATGATAACATGGGATCTATCTGTATTTTTTACAATCCATTCCTGTACGGTTTCCCGGTATGATGCTGTTTCGATTTCTGCCGGGATGATAATTTCTGTATTCCCGATGTGTGGGAATTT